>DATLUW010000415.1:0-3140 GCA_035577825.1 Actinomycetota bacterium
GGCCTCGCCGCATTGAGGCCCTTCGTGTCTCCGAGGTCGCCCCCGCCGCATCGGGGCGCGCTCTCGGTTGCAGGCCAAGTATCGGGCGGCGGTGGCTGGTTGATCCATCACCCATCAGCGGTTGACTGCCTTGCTTCACTCGCGCCCAGCGTCGTCCTCACTCCATGGCAGGACAAGACCCCGCAGTGGCACGACTCGGACGTATCAGTGCGAGCTGCAAGCGCACGCGAGCTCAGGCGGCTATCGGTTTGGCCGTCCCGAGCTCGCCGGACAGCGCTGCCGAATCAGGTCATGGGTAGTTGACCACCGTTACCGGCACGTCTGGGTTCGCGATCGTCGACGGTCCGCCCACGTCGTTGACGACATTCAGGATCCCACCCTTCCCTACGCTCGCGTCGAGGAAGATCGTCAGCAGGTCGTGCAGGCTCCCCGCCGGCAGGGTCGTCGGCACCTCGAACGCGTGCGCGGCGAAGATGTCGACGCCCTGGTTGAAGAAGCTGTAGCTCCCCATGCCGTAGCCGCTGAAGCTCTTCACGTTGTCGGCGACCTTGAACGCGGCCCAGCCGGGGACGCCGGGGGCCTCCGTCCACGCCGCCTGGCTCGGCGGGTCGTAGGGCATCTCGTTCTGGAAGAAGACGACCCTCCCGTTCTCGCCGTTCCAGATCACCTCGTAGCGCTGGTAGTGCTCGACGAACAGGCCGTACGCCGTGACGTTGTCGCCGTTGACGATCACGCCCGTGTCTGCCGTGTTGGCGTTCCAGCCGACGCCGTTGCCGTGGTCGGCGCGCCAGGCCCAGATGTCGTCCAGCAGCACGTTGTCGCTGTTCACGACGAGGCTGGTCGTGGCCTTGCCGGGCGTCGCCCCGCCGATGCGGAAGAAGACGTCTTGCACCGACGTCGGATCCGCAGGGTCAGTCTTGTGCGCGTTCGGCTTGCCCACCTGCAGCAGGACCGGCGAGTTCACCGGGCCCGCGTCGAAGAGCAGGCCCGAGAGCTTCACGCCCGGGACGTCGGCGACCTCCATCGTCGCCTGGCCGTTGTCGGGCACGAGGGTCGGGAAGCCTAGGCCGAGCACGACCGTGTCGGCGCGCTTGACCTTGAGCGTCTTGTCGAGGTGGTACACGCCCGGCGTGAAGATCAGGTTCTGGCCGCGCGCGAGGGCGTTGTTGATCGCCTGCGCGTCGTCGGTGGGCTTCGCGAGGAAGAAGTCGTCGATCGGGATCGACGAGCCGGGGGTCGAGCCGCCCTCCCAGTCCGGGCCGACGCTGTCGTGCAGCGCCGCCGGGACGAAGACGTTGTAGTTGCCGGCCGAGTCGACGTAGAGGTACGGCGCGTCCCGCGTCACCGTGCTCGTCGGGATCGTCGTGTACGGACCGCAGCCCTGCGGCACGCCCGGGAAGCACTGCGCCGGCGCGCCGACGACGCCCGAGAAGACCTGGTTCCAGACCCCGTTCGTCCAACCGTCGAGCGTGCTGTTCCTCGTGATCCACTGCTGCTGCGAGCCGTTGATGACCGTGCTGCCGTCGAACCTCGAGTCGGCGATGAAGCCGCCGCTCGCGAACGAGGGGGGCGTGCAGTAGTCCATGAGTGTCGTCAGCCCGATCACGTGCACGCGGCGCATCGGCGAAGCCTGCGACACGGGCCAGAACTCGCCGCTGTAGCAGCCGAAGTTCGGGGTGGTCACGTTGATGGTCAGGTTCGAGAGCGAACGCCAGAAGTTGTTCAGCGCCACGCAGCCGGTGGCCGAGCACTGGTTGCGCACGTAGATCGAGCCGTTGACGGTCACGTCGCCCGGCTCGGCGCCGAGGCCGGCGACGCTGGTGTAGTAGCCGACCTGGAAGTTCAAGGGGTCCGTGGCTGTGCCGTAGGTGCCGGGCTTGAACAGGAGCGCGTAGCGCTGCGTGCCGAACTGGTTCGGGATCTGCTGCGCGGCGACCGCGTCGACCTTCGCCTGGATCTCGGCTCTCGACATGCTCGGGTCGAAGATCAGGACGTTCGGGCCGAAGTCGGGCGGGCCCGAGGACGGCTTCGCGGCGGCGGCGGAGCCGACTCCGAGGACGAGCAGCGAGACGATCGCGGCGGGGACGATCAGCAGGCGCATGAGCAAGAACCCCCTCTGAGCGTGAGGCCTCCTAGGCGGCGAGGCGGTCGCGAACATAGCAAGGTGCGGGTCGGTGCCGCGTCACATGTAAGCATCGGCTTCCGTGACGCGGCCTCGACGCATCGACCGGCTTCCCGAGCAGTACTTCGGAGCGTTGCTCGCCAACGTCTCGCGCCACGCGGCGACGGGCGGTGAGCCGCTGATCGACCTCGGGCGCGGGAACCCCGAGACCGGGCCGCCGCCGCACGTGGTCGAGGCGCTGACGCGCGCGGCTCAGCGGGACGACGTGCATGGGTACGCGCCGTTTCGAGGGCTGCCGGAGCTGCGGGTCGCGCTCGCCGAGCGGTACCGCTCGGTGTACGGCGTTGCGCTCGACCCGGACACGGAGGTCGCGATCGTGCCGGGGACGAAGACGGCGATCGTCGAGCTCTGCCTCGTGCTCGCCGAGAAGGGCCAGACGGTGGTGCTGCCCGACCCGTACTACCCGGACTACCCGTCGGGACCAGCGCTCGCCGGGGCCAACGTCGCCTACGTGCCGCTCGACCCCGGGAACGGCTGGCCCCCCGACTTCACGCGGGCACCTGACGAGAACGTGGCCGCGGTCTACCTGAACTACCCGTCGAACCCGGCAGCCGTCGGGGTGCCGCCCGGCGCGTTCGAGGACGCCGTCGCGTATGCCCAGACCACCGGTGCAGCGATCGCCCACGACTTCGCGTACGGCGACCTCGTCTTCGACGGGCGCTCGCCTCGAAGCTTCCTCGCGACGCAGGGCGCCAAGGACGTCGGGGTCGAGATGTTCTCGATGTCCAAGTCGTACGGCATGGCCGGCTGGCGGGTCGGGTTCGTAGTCGGCAACGCGGAGATCGTCGAGCGGATCAACCTGCTCAACGACCACTGCCGCGTCGGGATCTTCCGGCCGATCCAGGAGGCCTGCATCGCCGCGCTGACGGGGCCGGACGACTCGGTCGCCCAGCGGCGCGACACGTATCAGCGGCGACGGGATGTGGTCGTCGACGCGCTCGGGCCGCAGACCTGCGAG
>DATLUW010000416.1:0-2704 GCA_035577825.1 Actinomycetota bacterium
CCGGGCCATCGAGACGATCGTGGACGACTTCGACTTCGTCCTGATCGACTGTCCCCCCTCGCTGGGGCTGATCACCGTCAACGGCCTCGCCGCTGCCCACGAGGTCCTGGTGCCGATCCAGTGCGAGTACTACGCCCTCGAGGGGCTGGGGCAGCTGCTTCGGAACGTCCGCCTCATCCAGCAGAACGTGAACCCGGACCTTCGACTCTCCGGCATCGTCATGACCATGTTCGATGCCAGGACGAAGCTGTCCGAGCAGGTGGTGGCCGAGGTTCGCCGCTATTTCGGCGCGCGGGTCTTCGACACGGTGATCCCGCGGACCGTTCGCCTGTCGGAGGCGCCGGGGTACGGTCAGCCGATCACGCTGTACGACCCGATGTCCCGCGGCGCGATCATGTATCGCTCGCTCGCCAAGGAGCTCGCCGAGCGGGGCCCGGAGGACGAGGCGTTGCCACAGCTCGGTGACCTGCCGAACGTCATCCAGCCGGCCGAACGCCCCCCGCCGGAGCGTTCCTCGGACGAAGCCGACACCGATGTCGCCGACCAGGTGGTCGAATCAAAGCCGATCGAGCCCGAATCAGTTGTCGAGGCGGTCGTCGAGGCGGTCGTCACCGAGTTGGATGTGGCCGGGCCGCCGGACCCCGATCCCGAACCGGTGGTCGAGCCACCGGATGCGGCGATCGAGCCGGCCGAAGTCGCGGTGGAGCCCGCGGAGCCGGTGCCCCCGATCGTCCGCGAGGTCGACGTCCCGATGGAAGCGCAGGCCGAAGTCGTCACTGAGATCGGGGACGCGTCTTCGGATGAGGACCCCGGTGACCAGATCGAACCCGGGGAATCCGCTCCTGCCGACCTCGAGCGACCGGGGGATTCCACTTCCGAGGCGATCACGGCGACCGATCCGAGCGAGTCGGCCGCCCCCGAACCGGAGGTCGTGGGCGCCGAGGCGGACCCCCGGGTCGCTCCGTCCGGAGACGAGCCCGACGTCGTTCGACTCGACACCGGGCCGGGCCCTAACCCTGAATCCGTAGTCGAGGTTCCGGACGTCCAGCCTGCGGGTCGAACCCCGGAGCCCGCTCCGTCCGCGGAGGCAGTGCAGGATAGCGAAGCCCCGCGAAAGAAGTTCCGACTGTTCCGACGAGGAGGCGAAGAATGAGACGAGGCGGGCTCGGACGAGGGCTCTCGGCGCTGATTCCGGGGGCGGCGGAGGAAGCGGGGCTGCTCGAGATCCCGGTCGGCGCGATCGGGCCGAACCCGCGCCAGCCGCGGACGATGTTCGACGAGGAGTCCCTGGAGTCGCTGGCGCGTTCGATCCAGGAGGTCGGCGTGCTGCAGCCGGTCGTGGTTCGGCGCACCGAGACGGGATACGAGCTGGTGGCGGGGGAGCGCCGTCTGCGCGCGGCCCGCCTCGCCGGCCTGGCCACCATTCCGGCGGTGATCCGTGATGCCGACGACACGGATTCGCTGCGTGACGCCCTCATCGAGAACATCCACCGGGCGGATCTCGGCCCGCTCGAGCTCGCGGAGGCGTTCGCGGAGCTGCTCGAGGACCTCGGCGTGACGCAGGAGACGCTCGCCGAGCGGCTCGGCGTCTCCCGACCCCACATCGCGAACACGATCCGGCTGCTCCAGCTGGCGCCCGACGTGCAGCACCTGCTGTCGGAGGGGAAGTTGACCGCCGGGCACGGCCGCGCGCTGCTCGGACTCGACGACAGCGAGGCCCAGGTGTCGCTCGGGCTTCGCGCCGTGGCGGAGGAACTCTCCGTGCGCGAGGTGGAGGAGCTCGTTCGGACCTATAGCGGTGTTCCCGAGCGCGTCGCGACGGCCGCGCCGCCGCGCACGGCCGCGCCGGCCGACAACGGGCAGTTCGGGGAGGCGATCGAGATCCTGTCCGAACAGCTCCAGACCCGCGTGTCCATCAAGATGGGCAAGCGCCGCGGCAAGATCATCGTCGAGTTCTCGTCGGCCGATGACCTGGAGCGGATCGTCGAGGAGATCGTGGGCTCGGGCAAGGTCCACATCGAGTCGAGCTGACCCCTCAACCACTTCTCGAAGGTTCGAAGGCTCGAAGGCTCGGAGCCGCATCGCCCGCGGTGGGGGAGTGGCACGCGGATTCGGTCCGGGCCCCTCATCGACGTCGCATCCCTTGGAGGATGCCTGAACGGCGTCGAGCGGCCCCTTTGAGGGAGATCCCACGCACCCTCGCGCCATGCGATGAGAGCAGGAACACAGAGTGCTCGTTCGGCACAGCGAAGTGGACTGGCCGGCGACAGGGCAGAGAGCGCTGTCCGACTGAGGGGCTTCAGTGCGGTATCGGTCCCGACGGAATCGCCTGTCGCCTCCCCTCGGCGCGCTGAGCCTCGGGCCCACCGGTGTGACCTTGGAGGCGCCTACGGAACCGAGGTGTGCCAGCGCTGGCCGTCGACATGTCCTTCGGCCCTGGGAACCTGGCCCGGCGGGAGAGTGAGTCAGGGAGCACCGGATGTTTCACGCGAAACATCTTCATGCTAGTCTGGCGCGGATTACAAGAAGGCCCTCCCGGGGGTCCGGAAAGAGCGGGGTGCGTCTGGCGACCTCCGCGATCAACAGTTCTCGTCCTCGGGCGAAGTCACACCCTGAATGTAGTCGCGAAGTACACGCCCAGATCACGAGGAGAGGCGCGGGTCATCGCTCGAGCACATTTGAAGTCTGAGTCGGACTAGCCGGC
>DATLUW010000417.1:0-2780 GCA_035577825.1 Actinomycetota bacterium
CCAGTAGGGCGCGACCTGCGGGGCCGTGAGGACCGACGCGAGGTTGTTGTTCGCCGCGGACGACGTGGCCGTGGTGCCGGGGCGCAGGAGCCCGTTCGAGCTGACGGAGAAGCTCGTGACGCGCGTCCCCGCGAACCAGAACTCGAACCCCGCCTGGACCACGGTCGAGGCGGCCTCATCGAGGTCGGGGCCCAGTAGCAGCGTCGTCCCGGTCGACATGTCCTCGAGCACAGCGCCCGTCCCGAACGTGAACGGGTACGTCGTGGCATCGATGGTCTGCGCCGCCGCCGGCAGAACCCGCACGCCGAGCAGCAGAGCGGCCGCGAGTAGGAGCCGAGCCCCGAGTCGACGGGTCACCGACAGTCGAGGGGGTCCGGAGCGGGTTGCGGGCACGTCGGCCTCAATGAGGCGCGTCGCATGGTGCGACGTCGGGGCGCGGTGTGATTGAGGCCGGTGGATGGGGGGGAAATGCGTTGCTACGCCACCGGCAAACGCTGGGGGGATCCAGAATGCAGGCTTGGGCGGAGGACGGTTGGAACCGTCCTCCGCCCCAAGACCTTACTTCACTTCGCCGCTACCCCGAGTCCTCCGGGGCGCGCTCGACGACTACCGGTAGATCGACTTCAGGTTGCCCCACGTCGAGTGCTTCACGTCCGTCGTGGCCTTGGGCGTGGCATTCGGCTTGGAGAGCAGCGAGTTCGGGCACGTGCACTGGTCGCTGTTGTACGACTCGAGCGTCGACGCCACGGCCACCATCTGCTGGCCCGTCGGCGTGCTCGTGCCGACGCACGCGTTCTCGAAGCCGTCGAGTAGGGCGTTCGCATCCGCGATCGCCTGCGTCGCGAACGCGCAGCTGATCGCCCCGTTGGCCACGTTGAACTCAGCCGCGAGCAGCTGGTGCTCGAGGATGATCACGGCGTTCGAGCCGCTGTTCGTCGTGCCGCCCTTGGAGCAGGCGCCCGGGTTCGTCTGGAAGATGTCGCAGATCTCGCCACCGTTGAGCGTCAGGCCGCCACAGGCGAGGCTGTGCGTGGGCCACAGGTCGGCCTTGCCCGGCGGGTTGCAGCCGGCAGGCCCATGCGTCTTCCAGTAGCCCCACGTGAGCGTGCACTCGCCCAAGGTCGGGCACGGCGCCGTCGTGCAGCGGGCGGTCGCGGAGAACCCGCTCTGGTTGCAGCCACCCGGGCCGGGATCGTTGTGCGCGAACGCACGGAACACGTAGCAGGTGTTGCAGGCGAGGTCGTACGGATTGCCCGAAGCGCCGCAGGCACCGGCGTTCTCGTTGATCACGACATTCGCGTTGATCGTGATGTCACGGCACTGGTTCGGTCCCAGGTCCCAGTTCGACGTCGGGCAGTTGCCCGAGAGCGAGATCGCGGCATAGCCGCCCGTGTTCGAGTTCCAGCCGTTCACATCGAAATCCGAGCAGAGCTTCCACTGGATCGAGATGCCGGCGGGAGCGCCCGAGGGACCGGCGCAGATGTGCAGCGTGATGCTCGAGGGCGTCGACGCGATGCAGGTGATCGTCGGGACGTCCAGAACGCACTGCGGCGGCTTCGGTGCCGGAGCCGCCAGCGCGACGCTCGCAACGGTGAAGAGACTACAGGCCACGAGCAATGGCCATGCAGAAACAGTCTTGTAACGTGACGTCATCGTCTGCCTCCTCCTCAGCGGATGGAAAAGCACTGATGATTTCCCCTGGGGGGAGGGGAAGGCTTCAAGAAATGCGGATCCCGACTGTCGTCGGATCGACGCGGACCACCCCTCACCGAGCGGGGGGCTCAGGCGAGCGGACTGGGGTGCTGGCGGCCAGCCATCGAATTGCAAAGTAGAATACATCCTTGCACTTTGAAATCAACGGTTAACTGAACTCGCGCAAGAGGCATCGTGATGGCAGTGAAAGAGATTCTCCGTCCTCCCCATGGGGACTGCGGGTTAGGACGATGCGGTCCAAGCTGACCCGCGAGTCGGCAGAGATATGTGCTCAAACACTCAAGCCAAGGTCGAGAAACCATTGGCCAGCCGCGACCCCTGCCCTGATAATCTCCTGCAATTCCAAAATATCCCCCGCCACAGCCGCCCGGAGGCCGCATGCACAAGTCCCATAAGCTCTTACGGTCACACGCTTTCACCATCATTGCCTGCCTCTCGATCGGACTGAGCGCTTGGGGTGCCAGGCCGTGCCAGGCCTATCCGCCGTTCACGATCGAATTCGTCGACCAGACCGGAGACGTCGGCCGCTTCTCGTCCATCAAGGTGGACGCCGCCGGGAATCCCCACATCAGCTACTACGACGGGACCCACGGGAACCTCAAGTACGCGCACAAGTCCGGGGGTACCTGGGTTGCCGAGACCGCAGACCCCTCGACCGACGACGTGGGCCAATACTCTTCGCTGGCGCTGGACCGCGCGGGCAACCCGCATATCAGCTACTACGACACCACCCACGGCGACCTGCTCTACGCCTTCCAGTCGGACGGCACCTGGTATTTCGAGCCGGTGGACGTCTCCACCGACGACGTCGGGCGGGGCAGTTCGATCGCGCTCGACGGGACAGGCGAGCCGCGCATCAGCTACGTGGACTACACGACGGGCGATCTCAAGTTCGCGCGCAGGTCGGCCGGGACGTGGACGAAGGAGACCCTCCCCACGGGTGCGGTCGCCGGCGAGTACACGTCGCTCTCGCTCGACTACTCGGACAACCCGCACATCGCGTTCTACGACTGGACCACGAAGCACCTGCTCTACACGCACAAGTCGGGCGGCACGTGGACCCAGCA
>DATLUW010000418.1:0-10489 GCA_035577825.1 Actinomycetota bacterium
CAGCCGGTTCGCCCGGACGACCGCGGTCGCGTTCGCCGAGGCGGAGTCGGGCCTGCCGGGCCGCGCCCGCGTCGAGGTCACCGGAAACCCGATCCGGGAAGTCATCGCCGCCGTCCCCGCAGAGCGCCGGCGCCTCGCGAAGGAGGCGCACGCGGAGCTCGACCTCGACCCGGAACGCCGGACGGTCGTCATCTTCGGCGGCAGCCAGGGCGCGCTGCACATCGACCGCGCCGCGGTCGGCGCGTGCACGCTGCTCCGGGACCGCGCCGACCTCCAGGTGCTGCTGCTGACCGGCCCGGCCCACCACGAGGCGACCGTGCGCGGGCTGCCGGCCGACGCCGCGCTCGTTGTGCGGGCGATGCCGTTCCTCGATCGCATGGAGCTGGCCTACGCGGCCGCCGATCTCGTCGTGTCGCGGGCGGGCGCGACCACGATCGCCGAGGTCTCCGCGTCCGGGGTGCCCTCGGTCCTCGTCCCGTACCCGTACGCCACCGCCAACCACCAGGAGGCGAACGCCCGTGCCCTCCAGCGGGCCGGCGGCGCGAGCGTGGTGCTCGACGACCAGCTGACGGCCGAGCTGCTGGCCGAACGGATCGAGAGCCTGCTCGACCACGACGAGCGCCTGCGGGCGATGGCCGACGCCGCCTCGGCGTGGGCGCGCCCCGACGCTGCGGCCACGGTCGCGGAGCTCGTGGTCCGAGCCGCGGAGGAACGCCGGTGACCGGCCGGGCATCCGGGGCGAACGGCGGCTACCGGCCGCCGCCCGGGAGCATTCCGACTTTGTCCGTGCCCGACCTCACGGACGTCCGGCGGGTGCACATGATCGGGATCGGGGGCGCGGGCATGAGCGGGATCGCCCGGCTGCTGCTCGCGCGGAGGATCGCGGTGTCCGGCTCGGATCTGAAGGCCTCTTCCGGCCTCGACGACCTGGCGGCGATCGGCGCCGTCGTGGCCGTCGGCCATCGCGCGGACCAGGTGGCCGCCGACGGCGCGCCCGACGCGGTCGTCGTCTCGACGGCGATCCCCGAGCGGAACCCCGAGCTCGAGGAGGCCCGTCGCCTCGGCATCCCCGTCCTCGCCCGCGCACAGGTGCTCGCTGCGCTGATGACCGGCGCTCGCGGGATCGCCGTCGCGGGCACCCACGGGAAGACCACCACCACGTCGATGGCGTCAGTGATTCTCGAGCGGGCCGGCCTCGATCCGACGTTCGTCATCGGCGGGGACCTGAACGAGAGCGGATCGAACGCCCGCCACGGCGCCGGCGACTGGTTCGTGGCCGAGGCCGACGAGAGCGACGGCTCGTTCCTGCTCCTCGCGCCCGAGGTCGCGATCGTCACGAACGTCGAACAGGACCACGTGGACTTCTACGCCAGCCGCGACGAGACCCGTGAGGCGTTCGCGCAGTTCGTTCGGGGCGCCGGGACCGTCGTCGCGTGCGCCGACGACGAGGGCGTGCGCGACGTCCTCGCCCGGGCCGGGCGCACCGGCGCGACGCGCACCTACGGCATCGGGCCGGAGGCCGACGTCCGCGTGAGTCCCACAGGGGTGTCGGGCCGTTCGATCACCGGAACCATCGGGCTCGAGGATGGCCCGGTCGAGGTGTCGCTGCGTGTGCCGGGTGTCCACAACCTGCTGAACGCCGCCGCCGCGCTGCTCGCCGCCCGCGAGGCGGGCGTGGAACCCGAACGGGCGGCCGCGGCGCTGGGGTCGTTCGGGGGCGTGCGGCGGCGGTTCGAGTTCCGGGGGATGGGGCGCGGCGCCGAGTTCTTCGACGACTACGCCCACCATCCGACCGAGATCCGGGCGACGTTGGCCGCGGTGCCCGACGAGTACCGGCGCGTGGTCGCGGTGTTCCAGCCGCACCGATACACGCGGACCGAGGCGATGTGGGGCGAGCTCGGCGAGAGCTTGGCGGCCGCCGACGTCGTGGTGCTGACGGACGTGTACGGGGCCGGCGAGAGCCCGATCCCGGGGGTGACCGGCAAGCTGCTCGTCGAGTCGCTGACCGAGGCCGCGCCGACGAAGCGCGTGCTGTACCTCCCGAAGCGGGCCGACGTCGCCCAGTGGCTGTCGCACGAGGTGCGGCCGGGCGACCTGGTGCTGACCCTCGGAGCCGGCGACATCACGATGGTGCCCGACGAGGCGCTCGAGCGGATCCTGGAGGACGGGTGAACGTGGCGACGCGGGATCCCGCCGCCCTCGCGCGGGCCGAGTTGGTGCTGCGGGCCGCCTGCGGCGAACGCCTCCGGACGTCGTTCCCGCTCGCGCCGCTCACGACGTTCCGGATCGGCGGTCCGGCCGCGCTGTTCCTCGAGCCGGAGTCCGAGGCGGACCTCCGCGCGGCGGGGCAGGCCGTCCGGGAGACCGGGATCCCGTTCGTCGTCCTCGGCAAGGGCTCGAACGTCATCGTCTCCGACACGGGGTTCCCGGGGCTGGTGCTGCGGCTCGGGAAGAGCTACCGGTGGGCGGCCCGCGACGGGTCGATGATCACGGCGGGGGGCTCGATGCCGCTCCCGCGCCTCGCCGGCGTCGCCCTGGCGCATTCCCTGGCGGGGGCGGAGTTCGGCGTCGCGATCCCGGCCACCCTCGGCGGCGGGGTGCGGATGAACGCCGGGGCGCACGGGCACTCGCTGTCCGAGGTCGTCCGCCAGGTCGACGTGTTTCTGCTCGGGGCGGGGGAGGCCAGGACGATCCCGGCCGACGAGGCGGGGTTCGTGTACCGGAACTCCGCGCTCCCCGCCGACGGGGTGGTCGTGGCGGCGGCGCTCGGGCTGCGGCCCGGCGACCCGGGGGAGATCCGGGCGGCGATGGACGAGGCGCGCGACTGGCGCCGGCGGACGCAGCCGCTCGCCGAGCCGAATTGCGGAAGCGTGTTCAAGAACCCGCCCGGCGACCACGCGGCCCGGATGGTCGAGTCGCTCGGCTTGAAGGGGACGGCCGTGGGCGGGGCGCAGGTGTCCGAGAAGCACGCGAACTTCATCGTGGCCCGCCCGGGCGCGCTCGCCGCCGACGTGGTGGCGCTGATCCGGACGGTGCAGGAACGGGTCGCGGACGGGTACGGGGTCCGCCTGGAGCCGGAGGTGCATCTTGTCGGCAGCTTCGACGTCACGCCGGACTGAGCCCCGATCCGGGCATCGGCGCGGGGACCGGCCGGGGCCGCGCCGCCGGCGCCGCCGGCTGTTCCGGCCGTCGGTGGTCCTCCCGCTGACGGTCGCCGCCGTCGGGGTGGGGGCCTGGGTGGCGGCCAACAGCTCGATCTTCGACGCGCACCACATCGACGTGTCGGGCGGCGGCCACCTCTCCCGGGCGCAGGTGATCGCCGCAGCGCGCATCGGCCCCGCCACCAGCGTCCTGTGGACGGACACGTCCGCGATCGAGGCCGCCGTCGAGCTGAACCCGTGGGTGGCCTCGGCCACGGTGACCCGGTCGCTCCCGTCGACCATCCACATCGACGTCCGGGAGCGGCACCCGGCCTCCACGGTGGCCGTCGGTTCGATCTGGTTCCTGGTGGCGGCGGATGGCACCGTCCTGGGCCCGGCGCAGCACCGTCCGGACCTCCCGGTCCTGCCGAGCACCGACACCATCACGGTGGGGGTGCGCAACCCGGCGCTGTCCGAGGCGGCGCTCGTCGCCGGCGGGATGAGCCCGTGGCTCCGGTCCCGCGTCGCGACCGTCGCCCCGGGATCGGACGGCATCGTCCAGCTCGGCCTCGACGACGGGATCCGTGTGCTGTTCGGGCCGCCGACCGACGTCCGGGCGAAGAACCAGGCGATCGCCGGGATCCTCGAGTGGGCGAGGGAGCGCCACAGCCACCTCGCGATGATCGACGTGCGCTCGCCGGTGGCGCCGGACGCGGTCCCGTTCGACGCGGTGTTCCCCTCCACGGGGACGAGCGTGTCCGACGCGGCGCCCGCGTCGGCTCGTTAGCTGTCGGTTCCGCGAGAGCCCTCCCAAGGACGCCCTGCGACAGTCACCAACCCTCAACCTCATGTTCGAGTGAACCTCGAGGGTTCAGGGTTCGTCGCACCGAACGTGCTGGTCGGTGGTGCGTCGGGAGAGCTCAGGCTCCATTCGCGCGGGCTCGAACGTCGACCCGGACCCGCTGGACCGCGTTGTTCAGGTAGCCCCCCAGGTTCCAGGCGGCCTGGAGCGGCTGGATGTTCCCCGCCGAGTCCGTGGCCCGGCAGCACAGCTCGTGCGGCCCGGGGGTCGCGTCCCAGGCGAACGACCACGGCCGCCAGGCGTACGTTCCCGCTGCGGGACCAAGCACGACGTCGGACCAGGTCGCGCCGCCGTCCTCGCTGAACTCCACGCGCTCGATCGGGCCCCACCCCGACCACGCACGGCCGGCGATCTCGACCGGCCCCGCCTCCACGAGCCGTTCCCTGCTCAGGAACTCCGGCACCCCGGGCGGCTCCATGAGCGACCGCGGCTGGATCCTCGACACGGGCGTCCCTGCCTCGTCCTCGGTCTGGCGGATCCGGTACGCCTTCGCGTTCTGGTAGCCGACGAACGGCTCGGCCACGACGCGGATCGAACGGAGCCACTTCACCGAGGCCATGCCGTACCAGCCGGGCACGACCAGGCGGAGCGGGAACCCGTGCTGCGGGGGCAGCGGGGCGCCGTTCATCTCGTCGGCGAGCAGCACGTCCGGCGATCCCGCCTCCTCGAGCGACAGCGCGCGCTCGTAGTTCTGCTCGACGCCGCCGTCGATCCCGCGGTCGAGACCGGCGAACACGACCTCGCGGGACGCCGTCTCAGGGCCGGCGAGGTCCAGGACGGCGCGCAGCGGAACCCCCGTCCATGTCGCGGTGCCGACGGCCTCCTGGCCCCAGGGCTGGCTGACGGGGCGCGGATCGAGGGTCGCCCGCCCGTTGCCCGCGCACTCGAGCGTCACCGTGAGGGACGTCCGTTCCATCGCCCGGAAATCACCCGGCGACAGGGAGAGGGGCCGGGCGACCGTCCCGCCAACCTCGAGGCGCCACGCGGCGGGGTCGACGGCGGGGACGTCGAAGTGGATCAGCAGGTAGTGCAGGCCGGGCGGCGTGACGTCGTAGCGGAGCGCCTCGAGCGGCATGCCGTGGTTGCGGGTGGCGAGCCCGACCTCCTCCGGCCCGAACGGCGTCCGTTCGCCCCCGGCGGGGGAGCGGGGCGCTTCGGGCGCCTGCGCGGGGTTGTCGACGTGCACGGCTGGCTCCCTGGCTCGGGCGGGCAGCACCCAGTGTATCCCCGGGCTCCGCCTGTTCCGGCGGGTTGGAAGCGAGGGTCCGTACCAGGCACGAACTCCAACGGTCACCTGGGGCCTGCGAATGACTCAGCCTCGGCCGCAGGTTTCTGTCACGGGAGGACACAACTCGAGGAGACAAATCCTTGACGGACCTGCAGTTCCGCGCTACAGTGCCGATGCTTTAGTCGAGGTTGATATGACAATCGATCTCAACTAGAGGGTGATGGTCAGGCAGCTGGCTACGGCGTTTCCCCAGGTAGAGGGGGCCGATCGCCCCCGGAGGCGAAGGAGATCCGACAGATGCAGTCTCCATCGAACTACCTCGCCGTGATCAAGGTCGTCGGCATCGGCGGCGGCGGCGTGAACGCGGTGAACCGCATGATCGAGTCGGGCCTGCGCGGCGTGGAGTTCATCGCCGTGAACACCGACGCACAGACCCTGCTCATGTCCGACGCGGACGTGAAGCTCGACATCGGCCGGGAGACGACGCGCGGCCTCGGCGCCGGGTCCAACCCGGAGGTGGGCAAGCGAGCGTCCGAGGAGCACCGCGGCGAGATCGAGGAGATCCTCAAGGGCGCCGACATGGTGTTCATCACGGCCGGCGAGGGCGGCGGCACCGGCACCGGTGGCGCGCCCGTCGTGGCCGAGATCGCCCGCGACCTCGGCGCGCTGACGATCGGCGTCGTGACGCGGCCGTTCGGCTTCGAGGGCCGCAAGCGCGCCACCCAGGCCGAGATGGGCATCACCGAGCTGAAGAAGGCCGTCGACACCCTGATCATCGTGCCGAACGACCGCCTGCTCCAGGTGTCCGACCCGCTGACGCCGATGGTGGACGCGTTCCGGATGGCCGACCAGGTCCTGTACCAGGGCGTGGACGGCATCACCTCGCTCATCATGACGCCGGGCCTCATCAACCTGGACTTCGCCGACGTGAAGGCGGTCATGACGTCCGCCGGCTCGGCCCTCATGGGCATCGGGCTCGCGGCCGGCGAGAAGCGCGCCGAGGACGCGGCGAAGGCCGCCATCTCGTCGCCGCTGCTCGAGTCCTCGATCGAGGGCGCCAAGGGCGTGCTGCTGTCGATCAGCGGTCCGCAGGACCTGTCGCTCCACGAGGTCAACAAGGCCGCCGAGACGATCACCCGGGTCGCGCACCCGGACGCGAACATCATCTTCGGCGCCGTCATCGACGACGCGATGGGCGACGAGGTCCGCGTGACGGTCATCGCCGCCGGGTTCGACAAGCTCGTGCCGAGCGGCGTTTCCGGCATGGAGTCGCGGCTGTCGCGCCTGCTCGAGGAACCTTCGCCCTCCGCTCCGGCGTCCGAGCCCGAGACGGCACCGGTGTCCGGGCTGCTCGACGACGACGAGGAGGACATCTTCAAGCCGGCGCCGGAGACCGTGGTCTTCGACGCCGAGGAGGACCTGGACATCCCGGACTTCCTGAAGAACTAGACGGGAGCGATCCCGCGAAGCGAACCCCTCCGCCGGGTGCGTGCGGCAGACCGGCGGTCATGGTGGGGGGCGGAGCGGGCCGAACGCGCGAGGCGCCCTTCCCCCGCCTCGGCGGACAACCGGCCCTGAACCCGCCCCCCACTTCCTTTCCCGCGATCGAAGCGAACCCGTCCGGCGGCCGGTCCCACTGGGGCCCGCCGCCGCGGTCGTTGTTGGCCCCGCACC
The DNA here is from genome assembly GCA_035577825.1 of Actinomycetota bacterium. Taxonomy (GTDB): domain Bacteria; phylum Actinomycetota; class UBA4738; order UBA4738; family JACQTL01; genus DATBHM01. The sequence continues at coordinate 6,905 of DATLUW010000418.1, forward strand.
CGCGTGCGATCCTCGCGGGAACCATGGCGTTCGAACGGCGGCCGCTCGGCTCGGGAGGGTTCGCCCTCGTCCCGACGGCGCTCGAGCGGGCCGGGTTCCTGGTGGCGTTCACCGAACGCGGCGGCGGCGCGAGTGCCGGGCCGTTCGCGTCGCTCAACGTGTCGCAGGTGGTGGGCGACGATCCGATCGCCGTCGGGGCCAATCGAGATCGGATCGTCGCCGGACTCGCCCTGGGCGCGCCGTTCGCCCTTCCGGAGCAGGTCCACGGCGACCGCGTCGCCCGAGTCGACCGGTCCAATGCCGGCGCCGGGTTCGACGACGCGGCCGACCGCACGGCCGGTGCCGACGCGCTCGTGACGGCGGACGACGGCGTGCCGGTGGCGATCCTCACCGCCGACTGCCTGCCGGTGGCGATGGGCTCGCCGGCCACGGGGGTGCTGGCCGTCGTCCACGCCGGGTGGCGGGGTCTGGCCGCCGGGATCCTGGCTCGGGCGCTGGAGGCGTTCAACGACCCCGGCGACGTGCTCGCGGCCATCGGCCCGGCCATCGGCCCGGACCATTACGAGGTCGGGCCCGAGGTCGTCGACCGGGTGACCGCCGCGGCCGACGGGGCGGCGAGCATCGATCGCCGCGACGGACGGACCTACCTGGACCTCGCCTCGACGGCTCAGGGCGTGCTGCGGTCCCTGGGCGCCGGTCGGGTCGACGTCGCCGGCCTGTGCACGGCCTGCGAGGCGGACCGGTTCTTCTCGCACCGGCGGGACGCGGGCTCGACGGGGCGGCAGGCGCTCGTGGCGGTGCGGCAGTGAGGCGCCGCCCGGAGGGACAGGCGTGTCCCGGAAGTGTTCGCAGGGAAGGCTTCTGAGCGCTGTGAAAACCACCGCCCATTCCTGAGAAGAACTGTGAACTAGGGTGATAGACTCCGGCGCCGAACTGAGTCGCAACCTCGAGCGCGTCCGCGCACGCATCGCGGCGGCCGCGGACCGCGCGGGGCGCGACGCCGGGGAGGTCCTGCTGGTCGCGGTGGCCAAGCGCCAGCCCGCGGCGGCGGTCGAGCTGGCCGCCCGGGCGGGCGTTCGGGACATCGGAGAGAACTACGTGAACGAGCTGGCTGCGAAGCGCGAGACCGTGGACGCCGAGGGCCTGCGGTGGCACTTCGTCGGGGCGCTGCAGTCCTCGACCGCCCACCGGGTGGCCGACCTGGCCGACGTCGTGCACTCGGTCGGCTCGGTGCACGCGGCCGAACGGCTGGCCGCCCGGGCGGAGCGGGACGGCCGGACGATCGGTTCCCTGGTCCAGGTGGATTTCACCGGCGCCGGCGGCCGGAACGGGGTCGCTCCGGAGGAGACGGCGGAGGCGGTCCACCGGCTGCGGGGTCTCGCAGGGATCGAGGTGCGCGGCCTGATGACGATGCCGCCGTTCGATCCCGATCCCGAGGCGTCGCGCGCGTGGTTCCGGCGGCTCCGCGAGCTCCGGGATGCCGCCCGTGCGGGCCCCGGCGACCTCCCGGAGCTGTCGATGGGAATGTCCGGCGACTACGAGGTCGCCGTGGAGGAAGGCGCTACGATGGTCCGGATCGGGACCGCGCTGTTCGGGTCCCGACCGACGGAGTAGGAGGCTTCGATGCCAGGAGCGTGGAAGAAGACCCTCAGTTACCTCGGCCTCGTCGAGGAGGAGGAGGACGTCGAGGACCTCCACGACGACCCCGCGCTCTACGCCGACGAGCCGCAGCAGCATCACCGGTTCGGCCGCTCGCCCGACTCCGTGGCCGTCGCCCCGGCGCCCGAGACCGTGGGCGGCGTCGTCCGGACGATCCCGCAGCCCCGTCCCCACCCAGCCACGACGATCCACAAGGCCGAGCCGAAGCGATTCAATGAGGCCCGCGACCTCGGGGACAAGTTCCGCGAGGGAATCCCGGTGATCATGAACCTGCAGGGCACCGACGACCCGATCGCCCGGCGCCTGGTGGACTTCGCCTCCGGGCTGGTGTTCGGGCTCGGGGGGAAGATCGAGATGGCCGCGAACCGCGTGTACCTGCTCACGCCGGCCGACGTCGAGGTCTCGGCCGAGGAGCGCCAGCGGCTGTCCGGCTCCTTCTACAACCAGTTCTGACGCCCGCGTGAGCATCGTCGCGTCGCTCTTCTCACCGGTCGCGGCGTTGTTCCCCTTCCACGGCTGCGCCGCCATCGGGATGTCGACGCCGCTTCGCATCCTGTGCGCCGCGCTCCAGATCTACTGGTTCATCCTGCTGATCCGGATCCTGCTGTCGTGGTTCCCGACGCCGCGATCCGGCGCCGGCGCGCGGTTCGTGAGCATCCTGTTCGAGCTCACCGACCCGATCCTGCGGCCGCTCCGGAACCTCATCCCGCCCGCGCGGGCGGGGGCAATGGCGATCGACTTCTCGCCGATCCTGGTGTTCATCGGCATCGGCGTGATCCAGCGCGTCATCGGCTGTTTCTAACGGGGGTTCGGCGCGCCCGAAATGTGCCGGTGCAGGGCTCCGTCGTTATCCTGTCCCGGATTCCACGACCGGCGGCGGAAGGATCCGACATGGCCAGGAAGAAGGACGAGGGGGGCGTGGGGACCGGCAGCAGGCTCACCCCCGTCGACGTGCAGCAGGTCCAATTCAAGCGCGCGCTGCGCGGCTACGACGAGCAGGAGGTCGACGACTTCCTCGACCGCATCACGGAGGAGCTGACCCTGCTCGTCGACGAACGCCGCGCCGCGACCGAGCGGGCCGGCAGCCTTCCCACCGTGCGCGTCGCGAGCGCGGGCGACGCCGCCGCCGCGTCGAAGCAGGCCGAGGAGCTGGTCGCCCAGGCCCGTCAGCGGGCCGATGCGATCGTCGCCGAGGCGAACCAGCGCGCCGCCGCCATCGTGCGTGACGCCGAGGCCCGCGCCGCGGTCGCCGGGGCGGCTGCCGGGGGCGCCGCCGGGTCGTCGGCCGCGGTCGCCGCGTTCGTGGCGAAGGAACGGGACTTCCTGCAGCGACTCGCGTCGCTCGTGCAGGGCCACGCCGAGGGCGTGAAGACGATGGTCGCGTCGGCGCGCGAGCAGGGCGCCGGATCGGCCGCCGCCGCGCCGCAGGGTGCAGGTTCGCCGGAGGCGGCCTCGTCCGGCGCGGCCGGAGCAGGTGGAGTCGCCGGTGCAGCCGCGGCGGGCGCAGTGGCCGGGCAGGGTTCGTCGGCGCCGTCGGGCGGGTCCGCGCCGGACGGCGGAGCACCCCCCTCCGGGAGCAGCGAGCCGGGCACCGCCGGACCGGGCGCAGCCGGATCGTCGGCCGGCGCGGCCTCGATCGGGACGGCCGCCGGTGCGACGTCCCAGGAGCGGCCCTCCGCAGTCGCGACCTCGACCCTGGTGTCGGAGCCGCGGGAGGCCACGCAGCCGAGCACCGAGACCGTCCCGCCGGCGACCGGTGCCGTCGCGGCGCCGAGGGTTATCGACCTGTCCGACTCGGCGTCCGATCGGTCGACGCCTGCTCCCGCGAGCCCGTCGGACCGGCCCCCATCGTCGGCGGTGGCGGGCGACACCCAGCCGGAGGGTGACGATTCCTCGCTGCGCGAGCTGTTCTGGGGCGAGGAGTAG
>DATLUW010000419.1:0-6733 GCA_035577825.1 Actinomycetota bacterium
CCTGGTCACCTCGACCGGGGGCGAGTGCACCCTGAAGCTCACGGACGCCTCGGCCACCCACGTCCAGGGCACGGCCGACTGCAAGAACCTGAACGGCGGCATCAACCTCACGGCCTCGTTCGAAGCCGGCGGGAGCTAGGCAGCAGGAACTTCGCGTCGCCCCCGGCGTCAGCCGGAGCCGTGCCGGCCCCACGAGGGCGGGCCGGTTCGCAGGCTCGGCCCGCCGGGGGCGAGGCGGAACAGCTCGTCCAGCGCGGTCTGGTGGTAGCCCCGTGCCGCCAGCGCGTCCAGCAGCCCCGGGAGCGCCGCCGCCGTCTCCGGCTTCACGTGCATGACGACGATCATCCCGGCGTGCGCGTGCGACAGGACGCGCGTCTGGATCTCCCCGACTCCGGGGTCCGACCAGTCCTGCGGGTCGACGTCCCACGTCACCGTGTGCACGAACCCGAGGTCGCCGGCCGCGCGCAGCACGTCCGAGTCGTACGCGCCGTACGGCGGCCGGAACAGCGGCAGCGGCGTGGCGTGCGCGATCCGCCACCAGGCGTCGATGTCGTCCGCCAGTTGCGTCCGGATCTGGTCGTACGAGAGCGTGGTGAGGTCCGGATGGTCGCGGGTGTGGCTCCCGATCGACATGCCGTCGGCCACCGTCCGCCGGGCCTGGGCCGGGTTGCGGTCCAGGTTCACGCTCGCGCAGAAGAACGTCGCCCGCAGCCCCCGGGCCTCGAGCGTGTTCAGGATCGAGGTCCACGCGTCGCCGAAGACGCAGTCGTCGAACGTCAGCGCGATGCGGTTCCCGACGCCGGTGAACCCGCGCACGACCGTCGTGGTCACCGGGTGCTGGATGCGGAACGGCAGGAACGGCGATTCGGACCGGTTCCCCGCCTCGTCGGTGAGCACGATGCGGGCGCGATAGAGGCCGGGCGGGGGCGAGGCCGGCGGCGAGATCTGCACGGTGCCCGGACCGGTCGGCTTCGTCACCCCGTCGACGAACGACACCCGTTGCAGCGCGTTCCAGATGGCGGCGGAGACGCCGACCGTGCTCCCCGGGTCGAACGACTGGAACGACAGGGCGATCGGCCCGCTGCCGGAGGCCGGCTCGGGCCGCACGGAACCCCAGGCGAACCCCGGCGCCTGCGTATCGAGCCTGATGGCGGCGACGGCCGCCGTGCCGGTGTTGCCGGCGTCGTCGGTCGCGGTTGCCTTCACGGCGAACACGCCGTCCTGCGCCCGAACCCAGTGCCCGCCCTTGTTCACCAAGCCGCCCCAGTCGAACCGCTGCTGCCCGGCGGCGAGGCGGTGCCCGGGATCCAGGCGGATGACCACCTTCCCGGCGGCGTTCACGACGTCGAGCTCGACGGCGGCGGGCTCGGACTGCTGCAGGGTGACGAACGTCCGGTCCTTGATCCGGTCGCCGTTCGGGCTGAAGGCACCCGGCGAGACGGCGAGCGAGAGCGCCGGCGCGGTGTTGTCGACCGTGACCGGAACCGGGTCGCTGAAGAACAGGCCGCCGCCCGACGCCTTCACTCTCAGGAACCACCGACCGTCGGCGACCGAGGCCGTGTCCCACGGCGCGTGCCAGCCGTCGGCGCGGGTCGAATCCGTGGCGAGCGCCCGGTACGGTCCGCCGCCGTCGCGCCCGATCTGGAACGTGACCGAGTCCGCATCGGGGGCGGTCGCCTTCAGCTGGGTCGAACCGCGCAGCAGGGCGTTCGCCGCCGGTGCGGTGACCTGCACCGGGACAGTCGTGGCCAATGCGCGGCCGGGAAGCACGAGCGTGGCGGCCACGAAGATGGGCACGAGCGGGCGAGCGATGGGGCGCATCGGGGCTCCATCTTCCGCGATGGCGCACCGTTCGGCAACGGTTCCTCCCCGAATCGCAACCCGCTGCGAAATTCCCTTGCCGCGGCGGCGGCCGCCGCCGCCGCGATGCTGCGGGCGTGCGCCGCCCGTAGGGGCCCGCCGGCCCCACCGGCTGTCGCCGGCCGCTTCCGGCCGGTGAGGATGCCCGGTGCCGCGTTCGAGTCGGGGACCGACCGGCCCCCCACCCATGGGTCCATCCGGTCCGTCGGAGCGGGGGCCGGTCGATAGCATTGCTCCGCCTCCATGTTCCTCGCGTCGATTCCTCGCGCGCTCCGTTCGCTGCTGGCCCTGGTGCTGGTGGCGGCGGTGTCGTGCACCTCGGGACGGCCGGCCGGGAACGGGTCCCCGGCCGGCGACCGAACCTCGAGCGTGGGGAGCACGTCGCCGAACGCCGGGAACGTCTCGCCCGGCGCGACGCACCCGCCGACGGGCGACGCGACGGCGTTCCGGACGGCCACGCCGATCAAGCACGTCGTGTTCCTGGTCAAGGAGAACCGGTCGTTCGACAACCTGTTCGGCCGGTTCCCGGGGGCGGACGGGACGCGCGTCGCGAACGACCACGGCACGATGCGGCCGCTCATCAGGGGGTACGACCAGCGCCTGCCGCACGACCTGCCGCACGACTACGCGGCGGCGGTCAGGGACTACGACCACGGCAAGATGGACGGGTTCAACCTGACGCCCGCCGCGAACCAGTATGCGTTCACGCAGATGACCGGGCCGAAGCAGCTGCCGAACTACTGGGCCTGGGCGAGGGAGTTCGTGCTCGGGGACCGGTTCTTCGCCTCGGTCAACGGGCCCTCGTACCCGAACCACCTGTTCACGATCGCGGCGCAGTCGGGCGGTGCGCACGACAACCCGAACGCGCCCTCGGGCGACGACCGCGGCGACTACAAGACATGGGGGTGCGACGCGCCCAAGAGCGAACAGGTCGAGGTCGCGGACACCGAGGGGCGCATGCACCTCGTGTCGCCGTGCTTCGACTTCCGGACGGAGGCGGACCTGCTGGACCAGAAGGACATCCCGTGGGCGTACTACGCGGCGCCGCCGGTGCCCTGGGAGGACGCGCCGCGGTCCGGCTACATCTGGTCGGCGTTCGCTTCCGTGCGCCACATCCGCGACGACCCGCAGCAGTGGTCGCAGCACATCTTCCCGGTGCAGCAGGTCGTCGACGACATCGCTCACGATCGCCTGCCACCGGTCACGTGGCTCACGCCGCAGTTCGCGTACAGCGAGCACCCCGAGTACTCGTTCTGCCACGGTGAGAACTGGTCCACGCGGGTGATCGACGCGATCATGGAGAGCCCCATGTGGTCCGACACCGCGATCTTCCTGACGTGGGACGACTGGGGCGGCTTCTACGACCACGTGCCGCCGGAGCAGATCGACGAGTTCGGGCTGGGGATCCGGGTGCCGCTCCTCGTGATCTCCCCCTACGCGAAGCAGGGGTACGTCGACCACACGCACGGCGAGTTCTCGAGCGTGCTGCGGTTCATCGAGGACAACTGGAGCCTGCCCCAGCTGACGAAGCGCGACACGGACGCCGGCAACCTCGACGAGGCGTTCGACTTCACGCAGTCCCCGCGCCCGCCCGACCCGCGGCCCCAGCGAACCGACTGCGTCGGCAACGCGTTCGCCCACCCGCCGAAGGACGCGTACACGTAGGACGCCTTCGCGCCGTCAGCGCACCCACATCTGGTCGAACAGCAGCCCCCATTGCGGGTTGTGCTGTGCGTTCCCGACCCGGGTCGACAGGAAGTCGATGCCCGCGGCGTTCACGAAGTCGACCTGCGCCGCGAGGTCCACGGCCAGGTGGTCGACATCGGCCCACAGCGCGCTCGCCAGCTCGGGCCGCGACGTCTGCGCCGCGCGGGCCTTGGTCAGCGCCGCTTCGACGCGGGGGTCACAGAGACGGGCCAGGTTCTCCGCCCGGCCGCATTCCATGAGCGACAGGAAGTTGTCGGCGGACGGGTAGTCCTGAATCCATCCGTCGATGGCGACCTGCACTCCCGGCCCGGGTGGGTACGCCTTCGTGAAGTAGCCACCGGCGCCGTGCAGCGTGGCGTGGTAGCCGAGGCTGTCGAGCAGGCGGACGACGTATGGCCCGAAGCGCTTCGTGTACCCGGGGGTCCACACCTCCACGTCGGCGCCCGACGTCCCCGATCGGGCCACGAGCTGGTTGGCCTTCTCCACGTCGGGGTCGGACCACGCTCCGGTCTCGGGATTCGGGTCGACCGTGTACGGGCAGTAGGGCCGATACCCCGGGAAGTCGGGGGGCAGGAACTGGCAGGTCACCCTGCCCGCCTGCTGGCCGCCCTGGATCGTGAGCGTCGCCCCCCGGTCGAACGCGTAGCTCACGGCGCGCCGGGCGTCCTCGTTGTCGAACGGCGGCATCGTCGTGTTGAGCGCCACGTAGAACGTCGAGGCCTGGAGGTACGGGTGGACGCGGCCCGCGTACCGGGTGGTCAGGGTCGAGAGCTGATCCGCCGGCGGGGGATCGAGCATCGTGTCGGCGGTGCCGGCCTCGACGGCGCGGACCTGATCGGCGGGCGACATGCCGAACGTGTACCGGATCTCGTCCGGAAACCCGTCGGGCTGCGCGGCCTCGGACCAGGGCCGGAACCGCGGGTTCCGGACCAACGTCATTCCGGACTTCGGATCGTAGGCGGTGATGAGGTACGGCCCCGTGGCCGGCAACGGCTGGGTCAGCGCGGTGCGCATGGGCGTGCCCGGAGGAACGGCGTCGGCGAACGGCATCGCGAGCTTCTGCGGGAAGTCCGGGTCCGGACGCACGAGGTGGAAGACGATGGTGCCCGCGTCGTCGTCAGTGACGATCCCGCGCGAGAGGTCGCATGTCGCGGTGCCGGGGTTCGCCTCGAATGCCCGCCGGCACGCGGCCCCGCCCACGATGACGTCGTAGTACTCGGCGATGGCCGGCGGCCCCGTCGACCCGAAGATCTGGGGGACCTGGTAACCGCGTTCGATGCCGCGCTCGATGTCGCTCGCCCGGACCGGGACGCCGTTCGAGTACTCGAGCCCGCTGCGGACGTGCAGGGTGTACACGGTGTCGCCGGACGTCACGGTGGGGAGGGCCGTGGCCAGGTCGGCGACCACGGTCGCGCCGTCGCCGCCGCCCACGCGCTGGAAGGCGAGCAGCCCGTCGTTCGTCATGATCAGCGCCTGCCAGGTCTGGATCGCGTAGGCCTGGGGATCGAGGATCGGCGCCGCGAAGCCGCTCGACGCGACGACGCGCAGTGTCCCGCCCCGATGACTGGTGGCGGCGCCCTGGACCGCCACCCACACCTGGCCGCCGACGACCGCCGAGCCGACCGGTGAGCTCTGTGTCGGGACGGTCTCGGGCTGACGCGATGCCCCGGCGGAGCCGTCGATGCGGCTCACCGTCCCGTCGAAGCGGTTCGTGACCCACACGGTCGAGCCCGTGATCGCGATGGAGGACGGACCCTGGCCGACGGGGATGGTCTCCGCGACGCCGGCCGTCTCTGGATCGATCCGGGAGACGGTTCCGCTCTGGGCGTTCGCGACCCACACGCCGCCCGCTCCGACGGCGAGCGCCTCGGGGTCACTGCCGACCGGAACGGACTGCTCCGGGGCGTTCGTCGCCGCGGAGATCTCGAAGACGCGATCCCCGCCGGCATCGGCGACCCAGACGCCTCCTGCCCCCATCGCGATCGCGGTGGGGGACTCCCCGACCTCGATGGTTCGCTGCACGGTCCCGTCGTGCTCGTCGAGCCGTGTCACGCTGCCGTCCAGGCGATTCGCCACCCATACCGAACCGAACCCCACCGCCACCGACGCGGGCCCGTTGCCGACCGTCGTGGGCGCCCCGACCACCGCGTCCGTCTGCGGGCTGACCCGGTTGACCGACGGGCCGGTCTCGTCCGCCACCCAGACGAGCCCGCCGGACGCGGCGATCGAGGACGGCGCGCCGGGGACCGCGATCGTGCCGGCGACGTCCCCGGTGGCCGGGTCGATCCGGGTGATCCTGCCGTCGTTGGGATTGGCGACCCACACGGCGCCGTCGCCGGCCGTCACGGCTCCCGGCGCGAGGTCCAGGCCGATCGCGCCCACGATGTGGCCGGTCGCCGGGTCGATGCGTCCGATCGAGTTCGGCGGAAGGCTCGCGAGCCCGCCGGAGCCGCCGCCGAGCACGAGCGGCACCGCGACCGCCGCGGCGACCACGACGACCGCGATCGAGGCGGCGAGCAGGCGGTGGCGGCGCACCCAACCGCGGCGTCGAGGCGCGTCGCCGGGCCCTGCGGCATCGGCGGCCGCCTTCCGCTCGGCGGCGATCGGCTCGAGCCGGGGCGGCGCCGGCCGTTCGGTCGAGGTGACAGCGATCACGCGGACCGGCTCGGTGAGGCCCTTCATGCGAACGTCGCCGCGGTCCGCGTAGTCGACGCCGTCGACGTGGCGCGCGAGATGGGTGATCTCGCGGCTGGCCAGCACCTCCCCGGGCCCGGCCTGACCGCACAGCCGGGCCGCCTGGTTCAGCGCGCCGCCCCGGTACCCGCCCTCGACCGGCACGGCCTCGCCGGCGTCCAGACCGATCCCCACCGTCAGCGGGAGCGAGGGGTCGTCCAGCGTCTCGTCCACGAACCGGTCCTGCATCTCGACCGCCGCGCGAATGGCCTGCCGCGGCGAGGCGAACACCGCGAGCGCCTCGTCGCCGCGCAGCTCGATGACCGATCCGTTCCGCGCCTCGACGGCCTCCCGGGCCAGCCGGGCGAACTTCGCCGCGAGCTTCGCGGCCGCCTCGTCGCCGCGTTCCTGCGTGAACAGTGTGTAGCCGCGGACGTCCGCGATCAGGAACGCCCGGATCTCGGTCGACTCGGGCGCGTCGGATTCCGGGTGT
>DATLUW010000420.1:0-10677 GCA_035577825.1 Actinomycetota bacterium
CTCTGGACGTCGCGGGTCTGGCCGGGCGCCGTCCTCGTCGACGGGCAGGTCGTCGGGACCTGGCGCCGCTCGCACGCGAACATGATGGTTCGAACGTGGCGCCGACTCTCCACCGCCGCGCGCGACGCCGTCGAGGCCGAGGCCGACTCCCTGCCCCTGCCGGGCGAGCTGCGCACGACCGTGCGCTGGAACGCCTGACCCGGTTCGGCGCCCACTCCATGCTTCGACGAGTGGAACAGGCCATCGACCCCGTGCATCCGGATCACGTGCGGCTCGATGGGCCCGCAAGGTAGAACGGCGCGGTGGGGCACAGGTCGTTCAGCGGGCAGTCCTCGCAGCGGGGTCGCGCGGGCTTGCAGATCTCCCGGCCGAGGCGGATGAGCGCGACGTGCATCGACACGCGGAGCCTCGGCGGCACGACGGCCGCGAGGAGGTCGTGGGCCCTGTTCGCGTCGGTTCCCGGGGGGATCCACCCGAGCCGGCCCGCCACCCGGTGGACGTGGGTGTCGACCGGGATCACCGGCCGCCCGAGGGAGAACGCCAGCACGCACGCGGCCGTCTTCGGCCCCACGCCCGGCAGCGAGGTCAGATAGGCGGCGACCTCGTCGTCCGGGGCGTCGCGCATCCACGCCAGGTCGAGCGAGCCGTCACGGTCGCGGATCTCCCGCAGGATCGCGAGGATGCGCGGGGCCTTGATCTGCGACAGACCCCCCGGGCGGATTGCGTCGGCCACGTCCTCCACGCGGGCGCCGGCCAGCGCGTCCCACGTCGGGAACCGTTCGCGGAGCGCGGCGAACGCCCGATCGCGGTTCACGTCGCTCGTGTTCTGCGACAGCACGGTGAGCACGAGCTCCTCGACCGGGTCGCGGCGGAGCGGCGGGTCGAGCGGGCCCAGGCGCTTCGCGAGCCTCCCGTGCGCGAGCCGAACGGTGGCCGGGTCGGGCGGCCCGATCAGCCCCGGATCAGGTCCCGGAACTTGATCAGCTGATCGTCGAACCCCACCTTGATGGTCCCGGTCGGCCCGTTTCGGTGCTTGGCCACGATCAGCTCGGCTTCCCCCTTGACCCAATGGCCGTCCTCGTCTTTCTCCCGGTGGATGAAGATGACCACGTCGCTGTCCTGTTCGAGGGCGCCCGACTCGCGGAGGTTGGAGAGCTGCGGCTTGGCGCCCTCGCGGCGCTCCGGGTCCCGGTTCAGCTGCGACAGCGCGATGACCGGGATGCCCAGCTCCTTCGCCAGGAGCTTGAGCGAACGGCTGATCTCAGCGATCTCCTGCTGCCGGTTGTCCACGCGCCGGTGCGGGCTCATGAGCTGCAGGTAGTCGACGACGATCAGCGACAGCCCCTCTCGCGACCGGAGCCGCCGCGCCTTCGCCCGGATGTCGAGGATGGTGACGTCGCCCGAGTCGATGATGTAGAGCGGCGCGTCGTGCAGCTTGTCCGCGGCATCGGCGAAGTTGCCGAAGTCGGACGCGGCGATCTTCGCGGCGCGAACCTTGGACATGGGGACCCTCGCCTCGCTGCAGAGCAGACGCATGCCGAGCTCCCACCGCGACATCTCCAGCGAGAACAGCGCCACCTGTTTGCGCTCGTTCACCGCGACGTTCCGCGCGATGTTGACCGCCAGCGCGGACTTCCCTGCGCCCGGCCGCGCCGCGATGATGATGAAGTTCCCGGCCTGCAGGCCCGAGAGCAGCTCGTCGATGTCGCGGAACCCCGTCGCGAGCCCGGCCAGGGAGGTCTCCCGCTGCTGGATGTTCTCGATCTCGTCGATCGCCGCCGAGATGATCGGCTGGAGCGCGACCATCGCCGTCTCGTCCTCGTGCCGGGAGGCGGCGTAGATGCGCCCCTCGGCCTGCTCGGCGGCGATCCGGGGGTTCTCCGGCGAGCTGTACGCGATCTCGATCACGTCGGCCGCGGCGGTGATGAGCCGGCGGAGCAGGGCGCTCTCGGCGACGATCCGCGCGTAGTGCACTGCGCTCGCCGGGGACGGGACGAGCTCCATGAGCTGCTGGATCCGGAGCGCCCCGCCGACCTCGACGAGCTGGCCGCGCCGCTTCAGCTCCTCGACCGCGGTGACCGCGTCGACCGGCTCCCCCCGCGCGTACAGGGCGAGGAGCGCCTCGTAGATGGTGCCGTTCGCCCGGCGGGAGAACTCGTCCGCCTTGACGACCTCGATCACGTCCGCGATCGCGTCCGACGAGAGCATCATGGCGCCGAGGACGGAGTCCTCGGCGTCGAGGTTCCGGGGCGGTTCCCGGTCGGGACGGACTCTTCGGATGTCCTCGGTCGCCTGCGCCATGTCACTCCTCGTTCGCGGGACCGGCCGAAGGTAGGCCCGGACGCCGGTGCCGTGAAGGGGAAAGACCCCGGGATTTCGCTGGGGAAATCGGGGACGGCAGGTGGCGGGCACGACCGGCGCGCAGAATTCGTGTCACACCCGGCGCGACCTGCGCCGGGGCGCTGTGGGGAAGCATGGGGACAAATGTAGAAGGCCCCACCGACACGTTCCTTGACGCCCTCGCCCGGCGCGGGTGGAATGTCCGCATGGCCGGCCCGAGGACGTCCGTCTCGCCTGCCCCGGGGACGGCGGACGGCGAGGCCGGCGAGCCCGGCGGGCACGCACGCCGCGAGCCGCTCCGACACCGCGCGGCCGACTGGTTCACGCGGACGCGCCGCGGGCGGGCGACGGGGGCGTTCTGCCTGTACCTGGTCGCGGCGCTGCTGATCTTCGGCGTCCCGATCCTGCGCCACCCCGGCCGGGAGTTCGTCGGCTGGGGAACCGACCCGTCGTCGTTCATGTGGTACCTGGCGTGGCTGCCGCACGCGCTGTTCCACGGGATCAACCCGCTCGTCACGCACGACGTGTGGTCGCCGGTGGGGTTCAACCTGACGCACGCGACCGCGGTGTTCCTGCCGGCGTTCGTGCTGATGCCGGTGACGCTGCTGTTCGGGCCGGTGGTCGCCTACAACGTGCTGGCGCTCGCGCCGCCGGTGCTCTCGGCGTGGACGGCCTACCTGCTGTGCCGCGAGGTCACGCCGTCGTTTCCCGCGGCGCTGACCGGCGGGTACCTGTTCGGCTTCTCGGTCTACGTGTACGGACAGATGCTGGGGCACCCGAACCTGTCGCTCGTGTGCCTCGTGCCGGTGTGCGTGGTGATCGTGCTGCGCCGGATCCGGGGCGAGCTCACCGCGCGCCGGGCCCTGCTGTGGCTCTCCCTCACGCTGATCGCGCAGCTCCTCGTCGGGCTCGAGGTGTTCATGACGACCGCGATCTTCGGGGCGATCGCGATGGGGCTCGCGGCGCTGATCGACCGGGAACACCGGCGGGAGATCGTTCGGACGGCCGGGACGGTGGCGGCGGCCTACGGCATCACCGCGGTCGCCACGGCGCCGTTCCTGATCTCGTTCTTCGCCGCCGGGAACCACGCCCCCGTCTACGACTTCTACCCCACCCTGTACACGAACGACCTGGTGAACTTCGCGATCCCCACGCCGCTCACCGCAGTCGGGACGAACGCGTTCCAGGCGGTGACCTCGCACTTCGCCGGCGACATCTCCGAGCAGTCCGCGTATCTCGGGATCCCGCTGCTGGTGATGATCGGCGGGTTCGCGATCGCGTTCTGGCGGACCCGGTGGGCACGGTGGCTGCTCGCGTTCGTCGCGATCGTGGCGGTGTGCTCGATGGGGCCGACGCTGCACGTCGCCGGCACGGAGACCATCACGATGCCGTGGAAGGCCGCCCTGCAGCTGCCGCTCGTGAAGTACGCGCTGCCGGGGCGGTTCATGGTCTACGCCTGGCTGGGCGCCGCGGTGATGGCCGCGGCGTGGCTGGGGCACGCGCGCGGGACCGGGCGGTGGGTGCTCGCCGGGTTCGCCGTCATCCTGCTGTACCCGAACACCCACGGGCCGTGGTTCCACAACGCGGTGCAGGAGCCCGACTTCTTCGCCTCGGGCGCGTACCGGGCGGCGATCCCGGAGGGCTCGAACGCCTTGGTGCTGCCGTTCGGTCCGCTCGGCGACTCGATGCTGTGGCAGGCGGACTCGGGGTTCTGGTTCCGCATGCCGGTGGGGAACGTCGGCGTCCGGCCGCCGCCGGAGTTCGGCGCGTGGCCGGCGATGAACGCGTTCTACTCCGGCAACTCGGCCGACACGACGGACGAACAGGTCAACCAGTACCTCGGGGCGAACGGCGTCCGGACGGTGGTCGTGCCCGACGGCACGCCGGGAGAATGGGACCGCATCTTCGCCACGCTCGGGCCGCCGCGGCACGTCGACGACATGACCGTCTACACGGTGCCGCCGGAGATCCTGCGCCGGTACGCGAATGCGCCGCGTCCGCCGGGCTGACGGGTGGGGTACTCGGAGGTCACCGACCGGGTCGCCCGGATGTGGTTCCCCGCGATCGACAACAACGCGTTCCTCATCCGCGCGGGCTCGGCGAGCACGCTCGTGGACTGCGGTCCGCCGGGCAAGGGCGGGCTCGTCGCGAAGGCGCTCGCCCGATGCGGGCTGCGGCCGGCGGACGTGCGGCACCTCGTCGTCACGCACTGCCACACCGACCACACGGGGAACCTGGCCTCGGTCGCGGCCGGTGGCGACGTCACCGTCTACGGCCACCCGGTGGACGCGCGGATCATCCGGGAGGGCGCCGAGCGGCCGCGGGGCGCAGCGAACCGGCTCCTCGGCCGGGTCATGCTGGCCATGGCGAAGCGATCGAGCTCGGCCCCGGCCGCTCCAGTCCAGGCCGAGCTTCGGGGCGGGGAGGAGCTCGAGGCCGCCGGTGGGATCACCTGCATCGCCACACCCGGCCACACGGAGGGGCACCTGTCCTACCTGTGGGGTGAGGGGAAGGTCCTGTTCGTGGGCGACGCGGCGACCAGGATGTTCCGTCGCCTCGACGTCGCGCCGATCAACGAGGCGGACGGCGAGGCGAGGTCGAGCTTCGCCCGGCTCGCCGAGCTCGACTTCGACGTGGCGTGCTTCGGGCACGGCTCACCGATCCGGGGGCGCGCCGCGCTCCGGTTCCGGCGCCGCCTCGACCATGTCGCCGCTCACGGACGCTGAGCATCGCGCCCCGCCGCTGGTCCGACGGAACCTCGCACTGCCGCGTCAGCGGCGCTCGAGCACGAACCACATCCCGCCGCGCGGCTTGAAGGTCGCCTTCGGCGCGGGCCGGATCGGCCGGCCGGGCACGGGGCGGAGCCGCCAGCGGCGACCGATCGCCGCGAGCAGCAGCACGGCTTCGAACGGCGCGAACTCGTCCCCCAGGCACATCTTCGACCCGCCGCCGAACGGGAAGTACGCGAACGGGTGCCACCCCGCGCGCCGATCCGGCAGGAACCGGTCGGGGTCGAACCGTCGGGGCTCCGGATGGAAGCGAGGGTCCCGCTGGATGACGTACGAGCTGGTGATGACGGTGGCACCGACCGGCAACGGATAGCCGCCGAACTCGTGCTCCTCGACGGCCCGGCGCGAGAGCATCCACGCACCGGGGAACAGCCGCTGGGCCTCGTCGAACACCCGCCGGCACAACCGGAGCTCCGGGTAGTCCGCGGACGTCGGGTCGCGGTCGCCGACGATCGCGTCGATCTCGCGGAGGACGGCGCCCTCCACCGCCGGGTGCCGCGAGAGGAGGTACCACATCCAGCACAGCCCCGTTCCCGCGGTGCGATGGCCGCGGAAGATCGAGAGCGTCTCGCTGTTCACCTGCGCGTCGTCCATGCCGGCGCCGTCCGGATGCCGGGCGCGCGCCAGGTCGGCGACCATGCCGCCCTCGTCCGGACCGGCCGATCGGCTCCGGGCGATCATCGGATTCATCAGGGCGTCGAGCCGGTCCTCGGCCTCCTGGAACCGGCGGTTGGCCGGCAGCGGGAGGCGCTCGGCCACCGACAGGAACGGGATCGGCAGCGATTCCAGCGCGTCGATCGCGTCCGTGAGCGCGGCCGAGAGCTCGCGGCCGGCCGGCTCGGCGATGCCGATGCCGAACATCACCTCGATCATGATGTCGGTCGTGGTGCGGGCGAGCAGCTCGAACGCGTCGACCTCCCCGCCGTTGCGCCACCCGGACTCCATGCGGTCCGCGCCGGCGACCACCTCGTCGGCGTACCGGAGCAGTGACTCGCCGTGCGTCACCGGGTACAGGAGCCGGTGCTGCCGGGCGTGGAACTCGCCCTCGCTCGCCAGCACGCCCTCCTCGAGCAGCCGGCGGGTGAACCGCTGCTCTCCCCGGCCCTTCTCGAAGCGGTCGTCGTGGTCGACGAGCAGGTCCTTGGCGAGCTCCGGGGAGCTCAGCAGGTAGACACGCATCGGGCCGATGGCGATGCAGGCCACGTCGCCGTAGTTCCGCGCCACGGCCTGGAGATAGCCCGGCAGGTAACCGGCCGCCCCCCTCGCGGCCGCCGCGACGCCACGCGTCCTCGGGCCGGGCGGCAGGAACCCCGTCATCGGGTCGGACCGTACCGGCCCGGCGTTGCCAGGAGCAAGGCACACCCGGCGGAACGCTCGCCCGCCGGATGGATCGCCGCTCGGATGCGGACTACGACTCGGGGTCGACCTGAACCGAGATCGTCGCGTCGACCTCGGGGTGCAGCCGGACCGAGACCTCGTGCGTGCCGAGGCTCCGGATGGGTTCGTCGAGGTGGATCTCGCGGCGGTCGATGGTCTCACCGGTCTGCGCGGCGATCTCCTCGGCCAGATCGGCCGTGGTGATGCTGCCGAACAGCCTCCCGTCCTCGCCGGCCCGCGCCTTCACGACGACCGGCTTGGCCGTGAGCCGCCCGCCGAGCTCCTCGGCGGCCACCTTCGCCTTGTTGACCCGGACGTCGTGCGCGCGCCGGAGCGACTCCGCGTGCCGGA
This sequence comes from Actinomycetota bacterium, assembly GCA_035577825.1. Classification (GTDB taxonomy): domain Bacteria; phylum Actinomycetota; class UBA4738; order UBA4738; family JACQTL01; genus DATBHM01. The sequence goes on from DATLUW010000420.1 coordinate 6,858, forward strand.
CGGCGCCCTTGGTCGCCGGGATGGCCATCCCGCGCGGAACGAGGAAGTTCCGCGCATAGCCGTCCGCGACCGTCACGACGTCGCCCGGCACCCCGAGCTTCTCGACCTCTCTCTGCAGGATGATCTTCATGTCGGGGACCGCCCTCCTACCGTGTGCTGTACGGCAGGAGCGCCATCTCCCGCGCGTTCTTGACCGCCGACGCGACGTCGCGCTGGTGCTGCGAGCAGTTGCCCGTCACCCGGCGCGCCCGGATCTTGCCCCGCTCCGAGACGAACTTCCTGAGCAGGCCGGTGTCCTTGTAGTCGACGTAGGTGACCTGGTCCTTGCAGAACTGGCAGAACTTGCGCTTGCCCCGCTTGGCCCAGCCCTTGTCTTCCTTCGCGTCCTTGCGCGGGCGCTTCTTCGAGGATGTGTTCGTTCTACCCGGCATCCAGTGGTGTCTCCTCGTCCATGCCGACGCCGACGGAGACGCGGTTGTCGCCGCTGCCGGCGCTCCACTCCCCGCCGCCGGACCGGCTCTGCTTCTCCACCTTGGCGGTGGCCCAGCGCAGGCTCGGCCCGATCTCGTCGGCCTCGATCTCGATCACGGTTCGCTTCTCGCCGTCCTGGGTCTCCCAGGACCGCTGCTGCAGGCGCCCCACCACGATCACGTTCGCGCCGCGGGTGAGCGACTCGGCCACGTTCTCGGCGAGCGTGCGCCAAGCGTTGACGGTGAAGTACGACGTGTCGCCGTCCTTCCATTCACCGGACTGGTCCTTGTACCGCCGGTTGACCGCCACGCGGAACTTGGCCACGGCCGCCCCGTTGGGCGTGTACCGCAGCTCGGGGTCGTCGGTCAGGTTGCCGACGATCGTCACCTGTCCCATCGCCATCTGAACCACCACCTTCTCGCCAACTCGTCCCCGCCCGGCGATGGCATACCGGGCGTGGGGGGAAGCACCTTCCGGTCGGTCAGGCCGCCGGCTTGTGGACCACCTTGAACCTGATCACGTCGTCCGCGAGGTGCAGCACCCGGTCGAGCTCGGTGAGCGCGTCGGGTTCGGCCTCGAGGTCCGCGACCAGGTAGTAGCCCTCGGACTGCTTGTCGATCTCGTAGGCGAAACGCCTGCGTCCCCAGCGGTCCAGCTTTCCGACCTGGCCCTTGCCGTCGGCGAGGGTTGTGTTGATCCGGTCGACCACGCGGGTCACGACGGACTCGTCGCTCTCCGCGGGCAGGATCAACATGAGCTCGTACTGACGCACAGCCACCTCCTGTGGACTGAGACGGCCCCCGAAGGAGCAGGAGTCGTGGACTCCCCCAGTGTACAGATCGCCCCATGTCCCTCCACCGACGAACGCGACGCTAGCACCCCCCACCGACACGGAGTTCCGGGGGGCTCAGGAGGGCGGACGCCCGGTCCGATACGAGAACCACCATGCATCGCGTCGTTGTCGCCGCCGCGGCACTCGCCGTCCTCTTCGCGGGATGCGGAACCGCTCCTTCCGCATTCTCCGCACGGATGACGTCGTGGAGCCCCGTCGACGACGGGCAGATCGTCGTGAGCTACATGCTCAGAAACGGTGGCCCGGACCGCGCCCGGATCGGCTGCATCGTCACGGCGACCGATGGCGACGGCAATACGGTCTCCATCTTTCACGTGTCCGACATGGTCGCCCCGCACCGGTCCGCTCGGACCGTGGGGTACCTGCAGATCCCCGAGCACAGCGCCTTCCAGGTCCGGGGCGTGACCGTCGGGGACTGCTCCCGGGCGGCAGACGACTACCAGCCCGCCCCGCCGGCGGAGGATTGACGAGGTGAGCGCGCGGGTCGCCGAGAGGCGCCTGCTGACGACGGCCGTGGCAACCGTCGCCCTGCTCGGCGCCTGTAGCCATCCCCCGCGTTCCGACACGCCGGCCACCACGACCGGTGCGCCGCCCGTCACGGCTTCGAACGGGACGACTTCCGCCGGATCCACGTCGTCGCCGGCTGCGATTCCGGCCGACGACCCGGCGGATCGGTCGACGAAGGTCGACCTTCGGAACGCGTTCGTCGCCGCCAAGGTCTTCTTCTACGACAACGGGACGTACACCGGGTTCGATCCGGGGAGGGCGGCTGAGATCGAGCCGAGCCTGCACTGGGCGATCCACGGCGCTGCTGCACCCGGCAGGATCACCATCGACCTCGCCGACGGGCCCGAGCTCGTCCTGTCCGAGCTGAGCGCGTCGGGAACGGCGTTCTGCATCGGCGACTCGCCGTCGGGAACCATCGGCGGCACCCGCGACGGCGCGGGGGCGACGTCGAGCGCCGACTGTTCGGACGACGCCGGGTGGGTCGAGCCCACCGCCGAGGTCACCTAGCTCTTCGAGGTCCGCGACTTCGACCCGGAGCTCTGCGAACCTCCGGACGAGGAAGCGCCCTTTGAGCTCGATGAGCGCTTCGACCCCTTCGGGTCCTTCTTGACCCACCTGCGGTAGACGAAGCGGCCGCCGAAGAACAGCACGATCGCGGCGAGCAGCCCCCAGCCGAACCGCGACAGGACCGTGTCGATGAGGTCGATCTGCGAAGCGAGGAAGTACCCGAGCAACGAGACCGCCACCGCCCACACCACCACCGACGGGATGTCGAACAGCAGGAACCGCCGGTAGCGCATCTTCGACATGCCGGCCACGAACGGCAGGAACGTCCCCGCGAACGACACGTACCGCCCGATGAACACCGTCCGGCCGCCGTTGCGCTCGAAGAAGTCCTCGGTCTTCGACAGGTCGGCCGCCCACCGGTTGAGGATCGGGAGCCGCTGCAGCAGGCGCCGCCCGTAGCGGTTCCCGAGCCAGAACCCCACCGACTCCCCCATGAGCCCCGCGGCGATGCCCACCATGATCACGTACGGCAGCTCGAGCCGGCCCTTCGCCGCGAACACCCCGCCGAGCGCCAGCACCACGTCCCCCGGCACGATCAGCCCGAGGAAGGCCGACCGGTCGGCGAACACCCCGGCGAACACGATGAAGTACCCGGCCACGGCGAACGCCGGTCCGAGCCACTCCACGAGCTGTTCGATGATCGAGATCAACGCGTTGGCCCCCCAGGCGGCCCGGCCCGATGCCGTCCCCCGCTCCGTTTGTACCCCGCGACGACGCCCCGCATCGCCGGCTCGCCCGGCGTGTCCGGGGCATGCGTCCAGGACACAGCGGGTAGACTGGGGTTCGTCACACGCCGTGCACTTCGAAGGGAGGCGCGAGCCGATGAGCATCACCGTCCGGGACCTCCGGACCTACAAGGCGCAGGGCAGGCGTTTCGCCATGCTCACCGCCTACGACTACCCCACCGCCCAGATCCTCGACGAAGCGGGGATCCCCGTGCTGCTGGTGGGCGACTCGCTGGCCCAGACGATCCTGGGCTACGACACGACGATCCCGGTGACGATGGACGAGATGCTCCATCACACCCGGGCCGTCGCCCGCGGCGCGAAGAACGCGCTGATCGTGGGCGACATGCCGTTCCTCTCCTACCAGGTGTCCCTGGAGGAGGGCGTATCGAACGCCGGCCGGTTCCTCAAGGAGGGCGGCGCCCACGCGGTGAAGGTCGAGGGCTGGATGCCCGAGCTCACCGAGCACCTCTCGTCGCGGGGCATCCCGGTCATGGCCCACCTCGGGCTCACCCCCCAGTCCGTCCACGCGATGGGCGGCTACCGGGTGCAGGGCCGCTCGGAGGAGGACGCGCACCGCCTCCTCGAACAGGCCATGGGCATGGAGAAGGCCGGCGCGTTCTCGCTGGTCCTCGAGGGCATCCCGTCCGACCTCGGCCGGGGGATCACCGAGGCCCTCGAGATCCCGACGATCGGG
>DATLUW010000421.1:0-5382 GCA_035577825.1 Actinomycetota bacterium
GCTCGTCGGTCAGCGGGCCCAGCACGGGCTGCAGCACCGCGACTGCGAGCCGCGGCCACCACGCGTCCATCAGCGCGACCGCGGCGTGGTCGTCGTACTGTCCGTCGCCGTTCCGGTCGACGCGGTGCGCGCCGGCCGCCGCCCACGACGACAACAGCTGTTCGGCCTGCAAGACCTTCGGATCGGACGAGGAACCGAGGATCTGCAGCGCGAGCGGGACGTCCTGGTCACCGCGGAGGTCGACGGTTGCCGCGTCGGCCATGATCGACACGAGGTCGGCCGGCGCCACGTCGCCGGAGGGAACGCGCGCCGCGAGCCGCTCCTGCAGCATGACCACGCGGTGCACCGGCCCCCACGCCCACTGGGCGTCGGACGAGTTCCAGCCGTGCGCCGGGCGGTTGTTCCAGGAGTCGATCCATCCCTTCGGCGGGTTCACCTCGTGCGGGTGCTGCGCGAACGGCAGGAACCCCTGCCATTCCCACTGCCCGGTTCCCCACGTCGGGAGGTAGGTGCTCATCCCGGGCTTTCGTTCGGGATACAGGCCCGAGTGGAGGTAGCCGAGGTCGCGGTCGTCCGTGTACAGCCAGTTGAACGATCCCGTGACGCCGTTCATCACGTGAAGGAACGACTGGACGTCGTGCACCTTCGCGGTCGGCAGCTGCGCGAACGGCAGCGCGGTGTCCACCTCGTGGAAGAACGTCGAGCGCTGGGTCACGAACGCCACCGGGTGCCCGTCGACCATCCCTGTCGCGAACACCGGCCCGTGCACCGTCCGCCGGACGTGCATCGTGACCAGTGTGGGCTGGAGCGAGCTGGGGTCGGCGGCGGTCGGCTTCGACAGCCACTGGTCGTCGCGGGTGTCCATCGCGCGGCACTTCCCGTTGAACACGTACCCGGTCGAGTCGACGGTCGGCGTGGAGCCGTCCTGGTTGCACAGCCGCTCGGCGCGCGTGTCGATCAGGTCGGACTCGCCGGAGGTCGCGCTCCAGGCGAAGTCGCGGCCCCGGCCGAGCAGCACGTACTGGCTGATGCCCGGGAACGCCGCGCCGCGGGCGTTGAAGTTCGGCGCGTGGATGTCCTCCTCCATGAGGATCTCGGGCGAGAAGTACGAGACCTGCGGGCCCATCACGGCGACCGGGTGGCCGGAGGCGGACTTCGCGGCGGTCACGCCGAGCCAGTTGCTCATGCCGTCCGGCATCGCGAGCCCGACCGACGCGAGCGAATGCTGCACGGCGCCGTCCGGGCCGAACCGCAGCACGGCCTGCTCACCCCCCGGCGTGCTCCGGCCGCTCGCACCCGTGCCGCCCGACGCGGACGCCATACCCGATGATGGCGTCGTCGACATGATCGGGTAGCCGTGCACCGAGCCCGGGTCCGGTATCGCGATCGACGCGGGATTCACACCGCCCGGGTGCTCGTAGTCGAAGACCACGTCCGCGGTGACCTGCGAGGACGGGTCGTCGCCCGCCCGAAGGTCCTGCCACAGCTGCCGGGCCTTCTTCGGCCCGTCCTTCGCGATCGCCTGCTCGAGGAACAGCGCATTGCCGAGCTCGTTCCCTCCGCCGCCCGCGAACTGCGCCTGGATCAGGGTGGCGATCGCGACGATGTCGCCCGGCGTCCACGTCGCCGGCTGGATCTGCAGCGCGGGGTACTCGGCGGGCAGCTGGTCGGGGTGCTGGAGGTCGTACTGGATGCGGGCGTTGATCCCGTCCACGTAGTTCTGGTCGTCGGCGATGACCTGCTTCCCGATCGGCCCGTACCTCGCGAGCGCGTTCCCCTGGTCGGTGAGCTCCCGCGGCGAGTAGCCGGCGAGCAGGTACATGTCGCGGTCCATCGCGAGGTTCGACGGGCTGGGCCCGAGGAACTCCGACAGCCGGCCCGCCCCGACGTGCCGCAGCGTGTCCATCATGAACAGCCGGTCCTCGGCGGCGACCCACCCGGCGGCCCACTCGGCGTCCGGCCGGCTGTCGGCCGTGATGTGCGGAACCCCGAACGAGTCGCGCTTCACGGTGACCCCGTCCTTCGGCGACTCGGTGGACTCGACCCCCCCGGTCACGCCGAAGGACTCGGGCTTGAAGTAGGTCGACAGGTCGGCGTCGGTGAGGTCGGCCAGGTCGGCCACCCTGAGCGAGTCGTACATGTGCTGCTGGTCGACGTCGTGCGGCGGCACCGCGCCGGTGGCCTCGTACTGGAGGGCGTCGGCGGACGTCGTGGTCGTCCCCTGCCCGGCCGGGAGGACGTTCAGGAACAGCCCGGGATTGGCCGGGAGCCGCGAGCCGCGGCTCGAACCGGTGGCGGCCCTCTGCCCCTGGTGGGGACCGGCGAACGCGCCGGGCGAGAGGCTCGTGGCCAGCATGAGGACGAATGCGATGGCGAGCGGGCGTCGCATGGCTCGCCTTGTGTCCCCCGGCGGAGCCAGGGATAAACGCCCGGAAGCTACGGCGCTGCCGAGAACGACGCGTTCACGCCGATCGTCCCCTCGTTCGAATCGAGGTTCGTGCAGACAGCGGTGCCGCTCACGCTGTTCGCCTCCTCGTGCGCCACCTTGATCGTGCACTCGCCCGTCAGCGAGTCCGCCGAGACCTCGCTCGACGTGATCGTCAGGGCCAGGTTCGTGCTGGTGGTCGCGGTGCCCGTGTCGCCGATCCCGAGCCCGGTGATCGAGAAGACGTCGTCGTCGGATGAGCGGTACAGGAACACCGTCACGGCCGTCCCGACCTGGCCCTTCTCGAGCGGCGCGTCGAACGCCAGATCCTTGGCGCCGGTGATCTCGACGTGGGCGGTTCCCGTCGTGAGGGGGACACCGCCCACCTTCTGGATCTCGCTCTGGATGTCGTTCCCCCCGCCGACGCAGGCCGTGCCCACGATCAGCACGAACGCGACCGCACCGAACGCGAGCCCGCTCCCTCGCATGCTCATCGCGGCGTGAATATCGGCGACGCCCCGGGCCGGGTCAAGCAGGCCCGCTACCCAACTGCGGCCCCGAACAGGTCGCCGGCCTCCGCCGTGTCGGCGATGCCGCTCGAGTCCTGGTCCCAGATCTGGTCGGCCGGGCTCGCCGTCTGCAGGCCGACGGCGCCGCCGTACAGGACGTTCACGGCCCCGGCCGCGGGGACGGTCCCGACCGCCTCCCGCGGCACGCCGATCGCGAGCCACGCCCGGCCCACGCCGGAGATCGTGAGCGACGAGCCGAACAGGTCGCCGGCCTCGTCCTGCCCCTCGACGTTCGCGGAGTCCTGGTCCCACAACTGGTCGGCGGGGCTGGTCAGCTGCAGACCGCCGGTCCCGCCGTAGATCACGTTCACCGCGCCCGAGTTGGCGATCGAACCCGAATCCTCGCCGGGAACCCCGATCGCCAGGTCGGCCTGCCCGGTCGAGAGCTGGCCGGCCGCGAGGCTCGAGCCGAACAGGTCGCCCGACTCCCGCGCGCCGTCCACGTCGGCCGGGAAGTCCTGGTCGAAGATCTGCTGGTTGTCCGTTCCCAGGCCGGTGGTGGTCCCGTAGAACACCTGGACGGCACCCGAGTCGAACACCCCGGTGCCGAGCTCCTCCCCGGGGATCCCGACAGCGAGGTCGGCCTGCGTGCCGGCCCCGCCGAAGTCCGCCACCGCGACGGCCGTCCCGAACCGGTCCCCGGCCTCGGCCTGGTCGCCGACGTTGGTCTCGTCCTGGTCCCAGATCTGGTTTCCGGTCGAGGACAGCCCCGACGTCCCACCGTAGATCACGCTCACCGCGCCGCCGTCGGGCACGGTGCCGACGTCCTCGCCGGGCGCCCCGATCGCGAGGTCGTCGCCCGCGCCGGCGGGGTTCCCCAGATCGCCGGCTGCGAGGCTCGCGCCGAACCCGTCGCCCGCCTCCGGCGCGCCGATGATCCCCGGCGCGTCCTGCCAGAACAGCTGGTCGGCGGGGGCGGTCACCTGGAGGCCGCCCGGCCCCCCGTACAGCACGTTGACCGCCCCGGCGTCGGCCGCCGGGATGTCCTCGCCCGGCACGCCGATCGCGAGGTCGTCGAACCCGTCGTGGTTGAAGTCGCCCGCCGCGACGGCCGCGCCGAACCGGTCCCCCGGCTCCGCCGCGTCGTCGATGTTCTTGCCGTTCTGGGACAGGAACTGGGCCGTCGGCGACGTCGCCTGGAGGCCGCCCGCGCTCCCATACAGCACGTTCACAGCCCCGGCGTCGGCGCTCCCGCCAACGTCCTCCCCCGGCACGCCGATGGCCAGGTCGTCGAACGAGTCCCCGTTGAAGTCCCCCGCGGCGAGGGCGGACCCGAACAGATCGCCCGCCTCCCCTGCGTCGGGCACGTCGGCCGAATCCTGGTTCCACTCCTGCGAGCCCGTCGCGGACAGGCCGTTCGCGACGCCGAAGATCACGTGCACCGCGCCCTCGCGGTCCTTCGCACCATTGATCGCGAACTGGCTCTCTCCGGGCGAGCCAACCGCGAGGTCGGGGAACCCGTCGTGGTCGAAGTCGCCGCTCACCCCGCCGGACGAGGCCGCCCGCTCGCGCCGTTCGAAGCGGATGTCCGGGTCCGGCTGGACGCCCGACGCCTTCGGGTTCCCGTCGAGCCGGTTGTCGCCCCACGCCGTCGAGAAGGCCGCGTCCCCCAGTCCCGGGGGCGCGGCGGCCTCCGCGATGTAGTCGCCCATGTACGCGCAGGCGACGCCCGGGTTGAAGTTCGGTGCGGTCACCGGACGGTCGAACGACACGTCGGTCACGCGGTCCGGAGCGCTCCACGAGGCGCCCTGGTCGATCGACGACACCTCGTAGACGTCGATCTTGCGTTTGGTCGACGAGTTCTGGGTCGAGTAGTAAGCCACCCGCAGCTCGCCGACCTGGTTGACCGCGATCGAAGGTTGGAACTGGTGCCCTGTGACCACGCTGTTGATCCGGACCGGCGAGCCCCACGTGATGCCGTCGTCGGTGGAGCGGGCGAATGCGATGTCGGAGCCCGCGCCGCCGGAGAGCGAGCCGGCCTCCCAGGCCATCACCACGTCGCCGGTGACCGGGTCGATCGTCATCGACGGCAGCGGGTCGGACCGGACGGACCGGCCGATGCTCCCGGACTCCGAGTCCATGAAGACGTCGAAGACGAACTTGCCACACGTGATCTGCGTCTCGGCCATCGTCACGCTCGCCACGGTCTTCTGGGCGCTGAAGTGCTGACCCTGGTCGGTCGAGGTCCGGACCATGAGCTTGCCGGAGAGGGCGTTCGGCGAGTCGAACTGGAACCACGACACGATCACGTCACCGTTCACCGGGCTCACCGCGACCTGGCAGTACTGGACGGTGGCCCCCGAGCTCGACAGGGGGACCGACCGCTGCGTGTAGGTCAGGCCGTGATCGGTCGACCGGGAGAACTGGATGCTGGTCTTCGCACTGAAC
>DATLUW010000422.1:0-7426 GCA_035577825.1 Actinomycetota bacterium
CGAGCCTGGAAGCAAGAGATGGATCGGACGGTTCGACCGTTCGGTCAGGCCATTCGGAGGGCCACCCCGTGGCGACGCCGCTGCCGTGTCCGCGCGCCGTTCATCCCTGCGGCGGAGTCCCGGGCGGTTCCGCTGCTGACACAAGCCTGCTCGAGTGCGTTCCGATTCTCGCTTCGTGGCCGATCGGTCGCCGGCCGGCGTTCGATAGCCCAGTACTCATGGATCAGGCCGCCCAAGACGTCGCGACGATGGACCCGTTCGCATGACGGTGCGGCCGCGATCGGCTGGGGACTCACGGCCGGACCTCGTCGGCATCACCGCTTCCCGTGTGACGGTGTCGAAGCGTTCTCAAACGCTGGGGAAGCGCCATCCGTCGGTTCGGTGTGGACTCGCTACGAACGTCGCCGATATGCTCGGCCGCCGTGAGGGGGAAGAGGTTCGCCGTGCGCCGGACCGCGATCGTCGCGTCGTTGGGGGTAGTCACTGCCGTCGCCGGCGCATGGACGTCGCTCGGTCCGAATGCCGCCTCGGCCGCCGCGGCCGGGTCCAAGATCAGGGCCGACTTCAACGGCGACGGGTTCTCGGACATGGCGGTTGGCGCGCCGAGCGAGAGCATCCAGACGTTCACGGGCGCCGGCGCCGTCAACGTCATCTACGGGTCGAACAACGGACTCGCGTCGACCGGGAACCAGCTCTGGACCCAGGCCAGCACCGGGGTGCCGACGGATCCCCAGTCTGGAGGCCAGTTCGGGAGCGCGCTCGCGGCCGGGGACTTCAACGGCGATGGATTCGGCGACCTCGCCGTCGGAGCCCCCGGGCAGACCATCGGCGGCAGCTTCGCCGCGGGAGTCGTCATCGTGCTCTACGGCACCGCTTCGGGACTCACGTCGAGCGGGAGCCAGTTATTCGACCAGGACGGCGAGCTGATGCAGGGCCCGGCAGAGTCGCAGGACCAGTTCGGGCGCTCGCTCGCCGCGGGCAACTTCGGGCGCACCGCCGAGGACGACCTCGCCATTGGCGTCGCGGACACCGTCGGCGGAGACGTCCACGCCGGCGCGGTGCAGGTCGTGTACGGCTCGATCACCGGGCTGTCCCAGAACGGGAACCAGCTCTGGACCGAGGACTCGCCCGGCGTGAGCGGCGATGGGGCGGAGGAGGCGGATGAGATGGGCCTCGGTGAGATGGCCGCGGCCGACTTCGGCAAGGACCCGCACGCCGACCTCGCGATCCCCGTCTTCAGGGAGGACGTCGGGGCGGTGCCGGACGCGGGCGCGGTGGTGGTCCTCTACGGGGGCTCCGGCGGGCTCACGGCTGCCGGGAGCCAGTTCTGGACGCAGGGCGCAAACGGACTCCGCGACCAGCCCGACGCCGGCGACATGTTCGGGGTCGCCCTCGCGGCCGGGAACTTCGGGAAGAGCGTCAAGTCCGACCTGGCGATCGGTGCTCCCGGGGAGATGGTCGGGACGAAGGCCGGCTGCGGGGCGGTTGGCGTGCTGTACGGCTCGAACGCAGGGCTGACGGCGACGGGCAACCAGCTCTTCACGCAGGACGCGACGGGTGTCAAGGACCAGTGCGAGGGTCCGAGCCCCGTCACCGGCAGCGGCGACGGCTTCGGCTCTTCGCTGGCGGCGGCCGATTTCGGCAAGAGCGGTCAGGCGGACCTGGCGATCGGGGCGCCCCAGGAAGACATCGGAACGAGCGTCGACGCGGGGGCCGTGCAGGTCCTGTACGGCTCGACCACCGGGCTCACGACGTCCGGCAACCAGTTCTGGAGCCAGGACAGCCCGGGTGTGGCCGACTCGTCGGAGACGGCGTCCGGTCACGATGTCCCGGAGACCTTCGGGTTTTCGCTGCTCGCCACCAACTTCGGACGATCGGGGCAAGCGGACCTCGCCATCGGGGTCGAGGGCGAAGACCTCGTGAGCAACACGGTGGTCGATGCGGGCGCGGTGAACGTCCTGTACGGAGCGGCGAACGGGATCACGAATACCGATGACCAGTTCTGGACCCAGGACAGTAGCGGCATCAAGGACCAGGCCGAGGCGAACGACGAGTTCGGCTTCTCGCTCGCGAGCGGTTCCGGCGCGTCGAGCAGGTAGCATCAACGCGAGGGACCGCCCAGGCGCCAGCCCGGCCGCCCTGGGGCTCCGGGGCCGATCTGGATCAGGAACCGTCGGCTTCGCCCCGGCCTTGGGCCATCGTCCGGAGTTTCTCCTACCATTTGGCCAAGTCCCGCTGGAGTGGGGCTGGCAAACAATCCTGTTGTCGCATGTCACGCACCAGCCGCCATGAGCCGCCGGAACGGAAACCGCCGATCTGGGAACGGATTCTGTGCGGTTCCCTGCTCACGGGTCCGCTCAGTGCCCGATCCGCTTGTGTTCTTGTTGCTGGCGCCCTACCCGAGCACCGACGTGCGTCTCATCGATGCGGGGAGGGCGACGGTGAGTTCGGCGGCGCGGCTGGGGTCAGGATCCAGGCGGATATTCCGGGCAGACATCCTCGTACGGACGGTCGCCTACGTATCGGGCCCACTCCGCCTTTGTGAAGTTTCGACCCGCCACGAGGCACGCTTGGCGCTCCCACGCTGGGGGCGAGGCCGCGTATGCGAACGTCTGGCCGCCCGCATAGACCAGTACCGCCATCGTGGAGCTCCCCTGGCCCGCGAACGTGGCGGCGCCGACATAGCCGGAGAGCCCTGGAAGGTCGGTTCCGATCCGCTGGAGGTCGGGGACGGACCACAGCCGAGCGACACCATCGGGCGCATCCGTCAGCAGCATGCTCCCGGTGGGGTCGAACTGGACGCTCCACAGTCCCGGGTTGGAAGCTGGTGCTTCGGCCACCTGCTTGAATGTGGTCAGATTCCAGAGACGAACGATCCCCACGGTCGCCGACCCCTCCGCAAGCAGCCTGTCGTTGGCCGGCGAGAACGCCACGAACGCGACGCCTTCAGGATCAGGCAGCGTCCGGACTGGCTTCAGTGTCACTGCATCGACGATCGCGATGCGGTCACCCAGGACGGAGGTGGCGATCAACGACCCATCGGGGCTATACACCACGTTCTGGTTGAGGCCGTCGAAGTGGCGGCCACCAAGGGTGGACTTCCAAGGGAGATCCAGGGGCGCAGCGCGCTCGGAGCCGGTGGCAGCATCCCACTCGATCATTCGGCTGGTGCCGTCCTTGCGTCGGTCCACCCCGGCGATCCACTTCCCGTCTGGGCTGAACGTCGCCCAGGGGGCGTTCCAAAACCCGTCGCCCTTTGGAACCGGGGTGGCGCTGAGTCCGGAGAACGTGTGGATGAGACTGGCCCTGCGACCGTCCAGTCGCCACAAGGTGATGTTCCCGTTGCTCGACGGGCCCGGACTCACGAGGAGTTCGGTGCCGTCCGGGGAGAACTCGGCGTAGATGACCGAATCGATGCCGGGCACATGACCGGCGACCCTCACCTCGGTCGTGACCAGGCCCGTCGCGAGGTCGACGATGCTGACATCGCCGCCTTTGGTGACCCCCGTATCGGGTGCGAACTCCGTCGCGTGCGCGACCGCGATGCTCTTCCCATCCGGGGACGCGGAGAAATAGGGAAAATGGTGACCGACGTTGGGTCCACCAAACGAGCCCGGGCTGGCGGTGAAAGATCGACCGAAGCTCTGCTGTCCCGAGAGATCCCACGCGAACAGGTTCCCGTCTTCCCCCACCGAGTACAGGGTTCGGCTGGGGGGGTCGAAAGCGGCCATCTGAATCGCTCCGGCGTGGCCGCTCAGCGTTCGAACGAGCGTGGCCGAACTGACATCCCAGACCGAGATGTTCAGGTTGTCGTCCGTCACGCTGACGGCCGTCCTACCATCTGGGGAGAATGCGGGCTGGCCTCCGCCCGCCTGGGCGCCGCCGCCCACCGTGACCTCACCGGTCCGAAGATCCACGAATCGGATCGATTGGTCGAAGCCGGGGTTGAACATGGTGTACGCGGCCGTACGGCCGTCCGGTGAAACAGCGAGTTGGCACTGCTGCGCACAGGAAAGCTGAACCGGGAACGACCACTCCACAGCCAGCGTCCCGCCGTTCCGGACCTGGATTCGTCCTCCGCGCCCGGTCGTGAGCGTCACGACCTCTCCGGTGCGCTGGGCGGAGGCAAGCATCCCGAGTTGGAGCCCCGGCACATCGACGTCCGTCAGGCGGCGACCGGTCGAGGTGTCCCAAGCCACCACGTGCTCCCAGTTCTCCTCCAGCTGGAGGTACATGACTCGTCCGTCCGGGGAGAGCAGAACGGGCGAGTAGACAGTGTCGACGTCCTGGTCGAGCTTGATCGTGCTCTCGACCCGGCCGGAATGGACGTCGATTTTCTGGATCCCGGCGCCTCGGAGGACCCAGAGCCCGGAGCTGTCGGGGGTGAACGCCGGCCTTCGGTAGTTGGTCGCGGCCACGTTTTGCACCGGCTTGCCGATCGGCTGGCGCGTCGACGTGTCGTAGAACCACAGGGTCCCGTCCCGGTTCAGCACGGCGAGCGTCTTCCCGTCGGGGCTCACGGCGAGGGCCTCTGGAGGTGCGCCGATTCCACCCACGTGCAGGACGTGGATCGCTGAGGGGCTGTGGAGCAGCACGGTCAGGAGGTCGCTCTCCGTCCGAAGGGAGTCGTCCAAGTTCACGCCCAACTGGGCGAGCAGCAGGGCGGTGTCGAGCTGCGTCTCGGCGACCGCCTGGGCCCCGAGGCTCTGCGAGAGCGCGACCGTTGCGGAGCGACGGGCGCGCCCCCCCTGCACGACGGCGACGCCGGCGGCGATCAGCGCGACCACGAGAAAGATCGCGACGGCACCGAGCAGGCCGCGCAGGCGCCGGTTCGTCCGGCGGATCCGTGTCGTCTCCCGTTCGCTCGCGTCCCGACTGCGCGCGACGAAGCTTCGTTCGAGCTCGTTCAAGTGCCGGCCGTCCCGGGAGGAGAAGTCCAGCGCCCCCGCGAGCCTAGCGCCCCGATAGAGCTCGGAGTCGTCCTGGCCGCCCGCATCCCACTGGCGTGCCGCGTCGATCAGGTGGCCCCGGAGGGCCCGTGCTTCCGCGTCCTCCCCCAGCCAGTCCCGGAGACGGGGCCATTGGTGAAGCAGCGCCTCGTGGGCGATCTCCACCGTTGGCTCTCGCGACAGCGCGTCGCGATCGAAGGACAGCAGGCGGTGGCGGCCGAACGACTCGATCACCTCGTCCGTGGCTCCGTCCATGGCCGGGATCTCGGATCGACGGACGCGGCGACGGGTGTCCTCGGTGCCATCGCCGAGCGTGACGAGACGCAGGAACAGCTGGCGGCACGCGTCTCGGCCGGGCTCGTTCATCGCCCCGTAGAGCCGTTCGGCGCGCCGCGCGAGGGCGCCCGAGACGCCGCCGATCGCCCGGTAGCTCTCGAGGGAGAGCGAGGAGACCTCGTCCCGCTCCACGAGCTCGGTGAGCGCGTATTGCAACAAGGGCAGGGCGCCCGGACGATCGACGACGTCGGCGACCATCGCCGCGACCAGGCCGGGCTCGATACCGAGCCCGACGCGCTCGGCGGGGCCGGCGATCGCGCGCTCCAGTTCCTCGGGTGACATCGGCGTGATCGCCTCGGTCCGGGCGGCGAGCAGATCGCCGAAGCCGCGCACCGACAACGGCTGATCGAAGAAGTCTGCGCGGAGCGTCGACACGATGCGCACCCGGTTCATTCGGTGCGTCGCTGCGGCGGCGATCGCTTCGAGGAACCGTGCGCGCTCGACCTGGTCCTCGACGAGCGTGAACACCTCCTCGAGCTGATCCAGCACGATCACGAGCTCGGCCGAGGGGTCGGGGAGGACGCGGTCGACGGCGCGGAGGAGGCCGAGCTCGTCGCGTTCGAGCTCCTCCATCAGGGAGGGTTGAGGCGAGGTCGCCACCGCCAGGAGCGCGGTGTCGAGCTCGCGGAGCGGATGCGGGCCCGGCATCATCTCGACGATGTACCAGAGCTCTGATCCCGCGATCGCGCCGCGGCGCAGGGCCGGGACCAGGCCCGCTTTCACCACTGAGGACTTGCCTGAGCCCGAGGGCCCCACGACGCACAGGAACCTCGCACCAGCACCCGGCTCAGCCATACGTTCGACCAGCCGCCTCGTAACGACATCGCGGCCGAAGAAGTCGCCGGCATCGGCCTCGAGGAACGCGCGGAGCCCCTTGTAGGGGTTGCGGAGATCCTCGGTCGCGGCGAGGCGGGCGCCCGTCCCCTGCATCGCCTCGCGGAACGCGGCCGCGAACTCGAGCGCGTCGGCGAATCGTCCTCCCGCGTCCTTCGCGGTCGCCCGGGCGATCACCAAGTCGACTGCAGGCGGAATCTCGGGTCGAAGCCTTCGAGCCGAGGGAAGCGGTTCGTGCATGTGCCGGTCGAGGAGTGCCCTGAGGGACGACTCCGGGAACGGGTGCTCGGCGGTGAGCATCTCGTACAGCACCACGCCAAGCGCGTAGATGTCGGATCGGCCCGTCGCCGGCTCGAGGCGGATCTGCTCGGGAGAGAGGTAGGCAGGCGTGCCCCGCACCATGAGCCCTGTGGTCTGCTCGGGTGCTCCGGCATCGAGAGCGACGCCGAAGTCCGTGAGGTAGGCGTTGCCTTCCTCGTCGAGCAGCACGTTGCCCGGCTTGACGTCCCGGTGCACGACGCCCTGGCGGTGGGCGGCGGCGAGTGCTCCTGCGACCTGGTCCATGATGGCGGAGGCGCGATCCGGGTGCAGCGGTCCGTCTTCGAGCAGATCCTCGAGGCTCCCGCCGCGCAGCAGGCGCATGACCAGGTACGCCCCGTCGGGATCGCGCCAGTAGTCGTACAGCGGCACCACGTGCGGATGTTCCAGGCGCGCCACGAGCTGCGCTTCCCGCTCGAAGCGGCGAACGAAGTCGGGTTGGTTCGCGAGCTCGGGATGGATCGATTTGACGGCGACCTCGCGGCCGACCTGAGGCTGAACCGCTCGGTAGACGAGTCCGAACGCGCCCTCTCCGATCTTCTCGAGCAGCCGGTAGCCTCGGAGCGGCTCGCCCGTGATCTCGAGATCGGGATCCTGTTTGAGAATTCGCTCATGCAGGCGCTGGAGTTCGGGGGACGGATCGACGCCGAGCTCCTCCGAGAGCAGCTCGCGGGCCCGCTGGAACGCCGCGAGGGCGTCCGCCTGACGGCCGGACCTGTAGAGGGCCAGCATCAGATGGCCCCAGAGACGTTCGCGCAGCGGATGCTCTCGCGTAAGTCCCTGGAGCTCGCCGATCAAGCCGGTATGGCGGCCCGATGCAAGATCCGCGGCGATCCGGTCTTCGATCGCCCCGAGGCGGAGCTCCTCGAGCCGGGCGATCTCGCCTGCCAACGTTCCCTCAACGGGGAGGTCGGCGAACGCCGATCCTCGCCACATCGCGAGTGCCTCTCGCAGGATGGCCCCGACGCGATCGGGCTGGCCGTCGACGG
>DATLUW010000423.1:0-2495 GCA_035577825.1 Actinomycetota bacterium
GGTGCTCCTCGCCGGCACCAGCGCCGGCTCCGGCGGCGGCGCCGAGCCGATCCCCAGGTTCCGGAGCCACTCGGGCGTCCGCACCTGCACGTGCGTCCGCTTCAGCACGAACGGGACCACGAACATCACGACGAACACGAAGCCCATGATCCAGCCGAGCTGCGTGGTGCCGACGTTCACGAGCTTCAGCCCCGAGGCCATCAGCACGAAGATCAGCGCCTTGCGGACCAGGGCGTCGGGCGAGCGGCTCGACATCTGGGCCCCGAGGAACACGCCTGGGATGCTCCCGACGAGGATCGACAGCGTGAGCCCCAGGGAGAAGTCCCCGAACAGGATGTGCGCGAGGGCCGCCGAGGCGACCAGCGGGACCGCCTGCACCAGGTCGGTGCCGACCAGCGACGGCGCCGTGAGCCGGGGGTACAGGAACAGCAGGAACACGATGATCAGCGAGCCCGAGCCGACGGAGGTCATGCCGACCACGAGGCCGCCGAGGGCGCCGATCAGGACGGTCGGGATCTTCTTGACGTGGAGGTCGGCGAGCCGGCCCTCGCTGCCGTCCGTCAGCCCGAGCGCGACGCGCCGGCGCTGCATCGCGGCCTTGACGATCATCGAGGCGCACGCCGCCAGCAGAGCGACACCGAGGATGATCTTCACGTCGTTCTGCAGCGTGGCGTTGTCCCCGAGGGCCTTCAGCACGAACACCCCCGCGAACGCGAACGGAACGGACCCGATCGCGAGCCACTTCACGAGGTCGTAGTTCACCGTCCCGCGCTTGGCGTGGACCGCTCCCCCGACGGGCTTCATGACGAGCGCCGCGACGAGGTCGCTCGACACCGCCGTCAGCGGTTCGACCTTGAAGATCAGGACGAGGATCGGGGTCATGAGGGCTCCGCCCCCCATGCCGGTGAGCCCGACGATGAACCCCACGATCAGGCCCGCGAGCGCCACGAAGAAGTCGAAATGCATGCGCTGGTATGCCTTTCTCTTCCACGAAAAAAGGCCGCGACGAAGAAGTCGCGGCCTCCAGTCGTCTGGTCAGCCAGTGGCGGAAATCTACCCCTCGGACGGCGGGCCGTCAACGTCCGAACCGCCCGCCGCAGTGCGGGAATCAGCGGCCCGAACGTCTCGTCCGGCGCGGTGCGGCGGTCGTCCCACGCACGACCAGGCGTGGCGGGAGCACCACGTGGCGGGCCGTCCGCCGCCCATCGTCGAGCCGTTCGATCAGCAGGCGAACGGCCGTGGCGCCCAGGTGGCGGCGCGGCTGGTCGATCGTGGTGAGGTCGATGTGCCCGAGGTCGGCCAGCGCGGTGTTGTCGTAGCCGACGACCGAGACGTCGTCCGGCACGGCGAACCCATTGCGCTCCAGCGCGTGCATGGCCCCCACCGCCGCGAGGTCGTTCGCCACGAACACCCCGGTGGGCGGCCGCCCCAGCGCGAGCAGCCTGTCCACGCCGTCCGCGCCCCCGGCCTCCGTGTAGTCGCCCCGGACCACGACCGCGTCGTCTGCGATCCCGGCCTTCCTCACGGCCTCGAGGAACCCCCGCCGCCGTGCCTGCGCGCCCGCGCCGTCGCCGCCGTCAACGTGCGCCAGGCGCCGGTGCCCGAGGGACACCAGGTGCTCGACGGCGATGCGCGCGCCCATCCGGTCGTCGTTCGCCACGGAGTCGATCGATGGGGAACGGGAGTTCCGGGCCACCAACACCAGCGGCACCGCGGACGCCGCGGCCTGGATGCGCGGGGCCGGGAGCACGGTCCCGGCCAGGATGATCCCGTCGGTCCGGAGCTGCAGGAGCGTCTCGAGCGCGTCGAACTCCCGTTTCGCCTCGCGGCCGCCCGTGTTGATGAGCGCGCGGTAGTCGGCCGCGTGGGCCTCGGACTCGATGCCGTCCACGACCTCCACGAAGTACTGGTTGTGGAGGTCGGAGAGCATGACGCCGATGACGTTCGTCCGTCGGCTGACGAGGGAGCGGGCGACGGCGTTCGGTCGGTACTCGAGCCGGTCGGTGGCCCGCTGGATGGCGTGGCGCTTCTCCTCTCGGATTCGGGAATTGTCGCGGAGCGCGAGCGAGACGAGTGACTTCGACACGCCGGCCTCGCGGGCGACGTCGACGATCGTGGGGTGTCCGGAGCGGCCGGTCTCGGCGGTCCGCCCGGGGCTCACACGCCCGTCCGCTGGTGCTTGCGTTCGGCCTCGTGCTGGGCCTTCGCGACCACCACCTCCTCGCGCTCGGAGACCTCGGGGACGCCCACGTCCCACCAGGCGTCGCCCGCGGTCCAGGCGTTCGGATCCGTCCGAACCACGATCACGGTCGTTCGGCCGCTCCCCCGCGCCGACTCGAACGCGTCCCGCAGGTCCCCGAGCGTGGCCGCCTCGACCGCCTGGGCGCCCATCGCCCGGGCGTGCGCCGCGAAGTCGACGCGGACCTCGCCGTTGCCGCGGACGTGGTCGTACAGGTTGTTGAAGTGGGCGGCCCCCTTGAACACCTGGAGCCGGT
>DATLUW010000424.1:0-4400 GCA_035577825.1 Actinomycetota bacterium
CGCGCCGAGGATCGTCCGCGCAAGCGTCTTACGCCCGGTCCGAGTTCCCGACCGGTCATGCGAACCGCGGTCCGTCAGAGGTGGTAAGGTGGCTGCAGATTGGACTCTAAGGTAGCGGGCACGAACCTAACGAGGGGACCATGGGTGCCCTGCAGGACAGGACGATCGACATCAAGTGCGCGGCTTGCGGGCGAACGACGCGGAAGTCCATTGCCTGGGTGAAGAACAACACGAGCTTCACCTGCGCCTGCGGATCGGTGACGAGGATCGATTCGCCGGAGTTCAAGGCGACCGTGGCGCAGGCGGAGGCGGAGTTCCGGAAGCTGGAGCAAGCGGGCAAGCACCCCGGGCGCTGAAGTTCGCCGACGACGATGAGATCCACCCGGACTTTCTATTGCTTGCTCGCCCTCACGCTGGCGACGGCCGGGGTGGAGGAAGAGGTGGGGACGGCGGGAACGGCGCAGTAGCCTCGGGCAGCGCCCTGCGCCAGGAACGCGCTGGCCCCGGTGCGAACCACCGGGGCCAGCGGTCCAAGCTCCGACCCAGAGCCCGGCGAACTACCTCATCAGCAACACGGTGCGGACCAGCTTCCTTCCCGCCGTCTCGAGCCGGACGTAGTAGATGCCGGTCGGAAGGCCACGAGCTTCCAATGTGACGCTGCTCCGTCCCGCCGCCCGCGTTCCGTCGACCAGCGTCTGGACGCGCTGCCCGGTCACCGCGTAGACCGCCAGCCTGACGTGACCTTCGGACGGGAGCTCGAAGTCGATCCGCGCCGAACGCGTGAACGGATTCGGCGTGGGGCGCTCGAGCGCCAGGACGTGTCGCTCGGCCGCCGGACCGATCACGCCTGCCGTGGCCTGGCAGGTGTCGAGGAACGTCGCCTGCATCGCGTGCAACGTCGAGGGCTGGCCCGTGATCGAGCCGGTCCAGTGATAGACATTCTGCTTGCCCTGGCCGGGCGGAACGATCGCACCGACGTTGAGCATGAACGTGGCGCCCGCCGCCAGCGAGCCGGTCTGCCCCGAGAGCGGTGCGCTCGACGTGGAGGTCCAGCCCAGCGAGTCGGTGAGCTGGTAGTCGAAGTTCGCGGCGCTCGGCCCGGTGTTCATGAGATAGAAGTTGAGCGACAGGTTGCCACAGTCCACCGAACGTCCCCTGGGGCCGACGAGCGCCAGCGAGCAGAAGCTGTTGCCCACGATCGTGTAATGACCCGTGCCACCGCCGATGTCCACCTGCTCGATGAGTCCGCCGGTGACCGACGTGCCCACCAGCAGCCTCGATTCGGTCGTGACCTTGCTGATCTCGGTTCCAACGGGAGGATCGCCGGCGTAGGCGAGCGGCGATGCGATCTGGATGGTTCCGTCGGGGCTCTCGGAGCCGACCGCGGTCCCCTTGCGCGTCTGGGTGATGGTGCCGGTCGTGGCATTGGTGACGAACACGCCGAACGCGTAAGAAGGGGTACCCGTCTGATCCGTGGACATGGCGACATAGTAGGTGGAGTCGTTGGCCGAACCGCCGGCGTGCGGCACGGTCCAGAAGGTGCGCCACACGCCGTTGGGGGTGAGCGGCGCGGAGAGGTCGGCGACCTTCATGGTCACGATCAGCGCCCGCGTGCCGTCCGTGAAATAGGGCTCCGCCATCGAGGTGTGCTGGACGTCGAACTGCGTGAGCTGCGGAGATGCTGCCTGGTCGCCGGCGCCGTCGCTCACCACGGTGATCCCGGGCAGCCGGCACGCGGTCTCGGGAACGCCGCACCGGAGGTGCGTGAGCGACGTCTCGGCTGCTGCGGCGTTGCCCACCGGGCTCGCGGACCAGCGGTAGGTGTCGCGACTGTTCACGCAATCGGCCGGCACGGTCGCTTCCACCTGGAGCGTGAACGACTGGCCGCTGGGGATCGACGGCGTGGTGCCGGCGAGCGGCGCGGAATGGCCGGTCGTCCAGCCCAGCGAATCGGCCAGCATGTAGTCGTACTGCGCGGCGGCGCCCGAGCTGTTCGAGATCTGGAAGAACAGCGTCTTCTCGTCGCCCGCGGTCACGGTCTGGTCCGGCGGGCTGATGAGGCCGAACAGCCCGCAGCTCGCGTTGCCCACCAGCGTGTAGACGCCATTCGCCGTGGTGTCGAGGAATACCAGCTCGCCGCCTCCGGCTCCGCCGGGCTGCGCTCCGACGAGCACCTCGGTCTGGCCGTGCACGCCGGTCAGGCTCTGGCCCCGCACGGCGCCCCCGACCAGCGAGGCGTCCACGGTCATGGTGATGAAGCCGAGCTGGTCCAGCCGGCCCTCGATCGCGCCGTCCGTCGACTCGCCCAGCGTGGGATCCACGTGGCCGTAGTGGAACTGGACTCCGGTCGTGGGATCGAACGTGTCCATCTCGACGAAGTACTGGGTGGCGTTCGGGGCGGTGAACAGCACCTCCCAGCCGGTGTTGGGCGGCAGGTTCGTGGGATCGAGATTCTCGACCTTGAGCGTGGCGACCAGCTTGCGCGAGCCGTCGGCGAAGAACGGCTCGGCGATCATCACCGAGTCGATGTCCGCCTGGGCGTTCGCCGGGGCGCCGGTCTGGTCCCCGGAGGCATCACGCACCACGGTCACCCCCGGCAGCTGGCACGGATCGGGGGGCGGTGGCGGCGGGCAGCTCACGCACGGCACGTTGGTCGGGCACGATAACGACTTGTCCACGATCGTCCTGCCGGCGATGGCCGAGGTGCCGGCGAGCTGCTTGGAGATGTACGTCCCGCCCTCGGCGCCGTCATCCGTGTAGGTGATGAACGACGACCCATCCACCGGGTTGACGTCCATCTCGAAGAGGTCGAGCAGCTCGCGGTCGCCGTCGCAGCCGGTGCCGTCGAGGCAGACGAGGCCGTTGTGCACGTAGTGATCGCTCACCAGCACCTGCTCGAAGGCGGGCACTGAGTCCAGCGCGGCCTCGGTGCGCGAGGCCATCACGGTCCACCTGGAGTCGCTGTTGTCCACGCCGCCCGCGGTGGAGGTGCTGTACCACGAGAACACGAGCCGCCCGGCCGAGCCGGCCGCCATCGTCGGCATGGTGCAGCCCTTGGCGAGCGGGCCGTCGTTGACGCGGACCGGCCGCGTCCAGTGCTCGCCGTGGTCGATCGATGCGCAGTAGTAGACGTTCGTCTGGTCGCAGAAGCAGGTGTAGACGTTTCCCGTCTGGTCCACCGCGACCCAGCTGAAGTTCCGGCCGTAGTTGGTTCCGCCCGGGCCGCTGAACACGAGCTTGGAGTGCCAGGTGGTGCCCATGTCGGTCGAGACGGCGACATAGATCTGGCTCTGGCCGAGGATGAACCCGTGATAGAGCGTGCCCTCGCCGCCGGCTCCCGCCGTGAGCGGGAGCGTGCCGGCCGGGACCGGCCGCTGGTCGGCGACCAGGTTGCCGAGTTGCGTGTTGATCAGCGCACTGGTGACGACATCGGCGTACACCGGGAACGGGCCCTGGAACGTTCCCGGGAGGCCGTTCGCGATCGAGCGATAAGCGAACAGGTTGTTGCCCGTGGCCAGCGAACGGAACGAGAGCCACACCGTGCTGGCGCCGTAGGCGGCGGTCCACTGCCGGTCGTTGACCGGGACCTCATCCGAGACGACGCCGGTGACGAACGTGTTGCCGCCGTCCAGCGAGACCGAGGTGTTGATGTTCACGAGCGCGTCGGTCCCGTGCAGGCTCGAGGTGTAGATGTTGTAGAAGCCGTTGGCGTTCTTCTGGGAGGCGACGTCCACGTCGCAGTCCCCGCCGCCGTTGTAGAACGGGAACTCGGGCTCGAGGAAGCTGTAGCGCTGGCCGCAGCTCTCGCTGATCTTCCACATGCCGAGCCCGGTGCCCCCGGTGAGGCTGCCACCGTTCGAGACCACGAACGCCGTGCCGTCGGGATCGAAGCGGACCGCCGGCTCCGAGTCATGGCCGTGCGAGAACGTGAGGCCCTGGCCCTCGAGATGGACGTTCTGGCTCCACACGTCCGTGCCGGTCACGTAGGTGCCGGCGCGGAACGGTGATGGCGGGGCGGGGCCGAGCACGATCGTGGTCGTCACGATCTCTCCGGCCGGATGGAAGGGGATGATCTTCACGGTATAGGTGGCGGACACGGCAGGCAGCGTCGCCACCTCGGGGTCGTTGGACGAGGCCGAGCTGGTGGGGACGACATGGCCGGCACTGTCGTACACCCAGACGTCGTAGTCCGAGCTCTCACCGCCGCCCAGCGGCGGCCAGGACGAGGTGATCCGGATCACGTCCGTGGGGTGGGTCGACTGGTAATCGGCGGGCAGCGACACGGTGAGCGTGTAGCTGTCGCACGGATGCGCCGCGTCGCAGGTCGGCTCGCTGTCCACGATCGGCGTCGGCGTCGGGTTCGGTTGCAGGAACGGGCCCGACGAGTAGGTCTGGGTCGG
>DATLUW010000425.1:0-7356 GCA_035577825.1 Actinomycetota bacterium
GCGACGCCACGTTGTCCTGGGCGGGTCCGGGCGGCTCGATCGGCGGGATGGGCGAGATCTTCTCGGTTCCCGCCGGCCGCGTGGTACCGACGCCCGGCGTCACCGTCCGGATCACGCTGCAGAACGGCGACACGACGACGATCGAACCGCGCCAGGGCTTGTGGATGGCCGTCATCGGCCGGTGCCACGACTACGTGGGGACCGAGGTCCGGCTGATCGAAGCGATCGACGCGAACGGCAAGGTGCTGTCATCCATCCCCGTCGATGCGGAAGAACCGGACCCACTCCGCCCCTGGCCGCCCTGTTGATCGATCAAGGCTCCGCCTCGTAGACGAGCAGGCGGACGGGCGTGCATCGGCCGTCCTGAACGGCGACGACGTGGGAATCCTCGGGGACCTCGGCGCCATCCATCTCGGTGACGCCCGGGACATAGCCGGTCACGCGGTACCGACCGGGCGACAAGCCGATCGAGAACGTCCCGTCGCGTCCGACCCGGTGGCGTTCGGTCGATTCGGGATCAAGGTTCGGCGTCTGGACGATCACCATGCCCGAGTGCGGCTCGCTCCCGGCCCACGAATGCTCGCCCGCGGTCACCGCACCGACCGTCATCACGAAATGCAGCTCGCCGACGATCCCCGACGACCCGGGCGACGACTTGACACATGACGCCGGCGCCGATGGGCTCGAATGCGACGTGCACCCTGCTGCCAGGACAGCCGTCAGGATCGGTCCGAGCACCCTTCCTCGCCGCACATTGGAGTTGTACGCCAGAAACGGAGCAGAGCGGCTACTCGGTGCGGCGGAACTGGGCGATCCCGATCATCATCATCACGAACCCCATGGCCAGCACGATGCCCAGCTCCAGGGGGATCGGGACGTGCCAGCTGCCCCACGTCACGCCCGGCACCGGGATCGGCGGGTTCAGGTGCGAGAAGACCACCTTCCGCATCGGGTCGACCGCGTACGTCATCGGGTCGATGCGCGTCAGGAAGTGCAGCCAGCCCGGCAGCCCGTTCAGCGGATACAGCGCGCCCGAGAGGAAGAACATCGGCAGCAGGAAGATCTGCGTCATGGCGAAGAAGGTCTGGATGTTCTTCATTCGCGCCGCGATCACGACGCCGAGCGCCGTCAGCGTGAACGACAGCACCAGCAGCATCAGCACCAGCGAGAACAGCAGCACCGGCGAGTAGGGGATCCCCACCGCGCCCGCGAACACCAGCATCACGCCGCCCTGGATCGTTGCGACGGTCGCCCCACCGAGGCACTTTCCGATCACGATCGCGCTCCGCGACACCGGCGCCACGAGCATCTCCCGCAGGAACCCGAACTCCCGGTCCCACACGATCGACCCGGCCGCGAAGATCGCCGTGAACATCGTCGCGAGCGCCAGCACCCCGGGGAAGATGAACGTCCGGAAGTTCACGCCGTTCGTCGCGCCGCCGGCGACCGTGGACAGCCCGGTCCCCAGCACGAACAGGTACAGCACCGGCTGGAGCAGCCCGGTGATCAGCCGGCCGCGGTCCTGCACGAACCGGATGAGCTCGCGGTGCCAGACGACCTTGACGGCCCGGAGGTCGTGCGCGATCGAACGCTCGGGCAGGCGCACCGGCGCCAGCGCGGTGCGTTCGCTTTCCGTCATCGTCGACACGAAGCCCTCACCTCCTCCGGAACGCCGCGGCCATCGCCCGCAGCGGGTTCGCGGCTTCCGCGTCGCGGATCGTCTTGCCCGTGTACGACATGAACACGTCGTCCAGCGTCGGCCGGGACACGTTCACCGAGCGGATCGGCATCCCGAGCTCCGCGAACAGCCGCGGCACGAACTGTTCGCCCTCGGAGACCGAGAACGTCACCGCGCCGTCGTGGATCCCCGCGTCGACGCCGAAGACCTCCTTCAGCCGGGCGATGGCGGCCTGGTCGTCGTCCGTCCGGATCTGCACGCGGTCCTTGCCGACGCTCGCCTTCAGCGCCTCCGGCGTGTCGACCACCACGATCTTCCCGCCGTCGATGATCGCGATGCGGTCGCAGTGTTCGGCCTCGTCCATGTAGTGCGTGGTGAGGAAGATCGTGATGTCCTCGCTCCGCTTGAGCTCCTCGATGTACTCCCAGATCGACGACCGCGTCTGCGGGTCGAGGCCGACGGTGGGCTCGTCGAGGAACAGCACCCGCGGCGAGTGGAGCAGGCCCCTGGCGATCTCCAGGCGGCGCATCATCCCGCCCGAATAGGTCTGGACCCGGCTGTCCTTGCGGTCCCACAGGGCGACCATCTCCATGACGGCCTTGATGCGGTCGTCGACCTGCGAACGCGGCACGCCGTACAGCTCCGCGTGGAACCGCAGGTTGCGCTCGCCGGTCAGGTAGCCGTCGACGGTCGTGTCCTGGAACACCAGCCCGATGTTCCGCCGGACGTCGTCGCGGTCCGCGACCACGTCGTACCCGGCGACGGTGGCCGAGCCTCCGGTCGGCCGGACCAGCGTGCACAGCATCTTGATCGTGGTGGACTTCCCGGCGCCGTTCGGCCCGAGGAACCCGAACGTCTCCCCCCGACGGACGTCGAAC
This sequence comes from Actinomycetota bacterium, assembly GCA_035577825.1. Classification (GTDB taxonomy): domain Bacteria; phylum Actinomycetota; class UBA4738; order UBA4738; family JACQTL01; genus DATBHM01. Next base: position 2,557 of record DATLUW010000425.1, read on the forward strand.
GACACGCCGGCGACGGCCTTGATCTCCCCGTAGTCCTTCGCGAGATCGTGGACGGCGACGGCGAGCGCCGGTTCCGCTCCCTGGTGTTCCGTGGGTGTTTCGACTGCGGCTTCCGACATGTCCCCCAACATACGGCAGGAATCGTGAACGACTCGTGGAGAACCCCGTCGGAGGTCGTGAAATCGCGGCAGAGCGTGGTCTCAGGCCTCCGCCGCCCGCTCCGTCCTGCGCTCCTGCCAATGGTCGGCGAGGCCGATCGACGTGAACGGCAGGATCGGCGCGAGCAGCAGCGCCACCTGCGGGATCACTCGGACCGACATCGCCACCCACACCGCCACGATCACGACGGCCAAGGCGCGGGACTGCCACCGGTGGACCAGGTCGGAGCGCAGGGCCACCACGCCGCCCGCCCCGATCGCCGCCACGAACCCCGTCACCGCGTCGGGGACGGCCGCCCCCACCAGGACTCCGACCAGCAGCGTGAGCCCCATCGCCCGCAGGACCGCGCCCGGCGCCCGAGGATGCCCCGACGCGAACGCCAGCACCACGAACACGAACGGGATCAGCGCGAGCCCGGCCGCAATGTACGGCGCGGGGGTCGGCGCCGACCGCGACTTCGACGCGGCAGCGACGACCCCCACCAGGAGGAACACGTACGCCGGCACCAGCACGAGGGTGGCCAGCGTGATCGCCTGCCACTTCCGTTTCGGCGGCAGGGGAACCATGCCGACCGGCGTCCCCCGCCGACGACTCGTCACGTGCCCGTTCGCCATGAGGCCGGTCTAACCCTTCACCGAGCCGGCGGTGAGCCCGCGCACGAAGTACCGCTGCAGCGAGAAGAACACGATGAGCGGCAGGATCATGGAGATGAACGCTCCCGCGGTGAGTAACTCCCAGTTGTCGCCGAACGCGCCCACGAGCTGCTGCAGGGCGATCGTCAAGGTTCGGTTCTGTGGAGCGCCTCCCAGGAACACGATCGCGACCAGCAGGTCGTTCCACACCCACAGGAACTGGAAGATGGCGAACGCGGCCAGCGCCGGGACCGAGAGCGGGATGATGAGCCGCCAGAAGATCGTGAAGTGGTCGGCCCCGTCCATCTTGGCCGACTCGATGATCTCGGACGGCAGCGAGCCGATGTAGTTCCGTAACAGGTAGACGGCGAGCGGCAGCCCGAAGCCCGTGTGCGCCAGCCACACGCCGAGGAACGTCCCGCCGAGGTTCAGGTCGGGGAAGATCGGGATCCCCGCGACCGACCCGCCCCTCGTGTACAGGCTGAGGATCGGGATCAGCGCCATCTGGAGCGGGACGACGAGCAGCGCCACGACCAGGATGAACATGACGTCCCGGCCCTTGAAGTCCATCCACGCGAACGCGTAGGCGGCGAACGCCGCGATCGTGATCGGGATGACCGTCGCCGGGATGGTCACCGCCAGGCTGTTGAGGAATGCGTTCCCGAAGCCCCCCTGGGACAGCGCCGTCCGGTAGTTCTGGAACGTCCACTCCGCCTTGTCGAACAGGTGCGCGAACGCCGTCCACCAGCCCGTGCTCTCCACGGCATCCGGCTGGCGGAAGGAGCTGATCAGGACGCCGATGGTCGGGATGACCCACAGGATCACCACGACGATGACCGTGATCCTGACGAACCACCCGCCCTTGCGGACGCCCCCGGCGTTGCCGCCGTCCGGCGCGTCGGGCTTCGGGGCCTCCGGCGTGGTCAGCGGAGGAGCGGTCACGCTGCTCATGCGACGGCCCCCCTCATCGGATGCGTTCCTGTTCCCGGAACCGGCGGACGTTGTAGATCATCACCGGGATGATCGCGACGAACAGCACGACGGCGACGGCCGCGCCCTTGCCGTTGTCGCCGCGCACGAAGAACCACGTGATCATTCGTTCCGCGATCACCTGGGTCCCCCTCCCCTCGGTGTTCCCCATGACGAACACGATGTCGAACACCTTCATCGCGTTGATGATCATGTAGGTCAGCACCACGACGATCGTCGGCCAGATGACCGGTGTGATGATCCGCCGGAACAGCTGGAACTCGGTCGCACCGTCGATGCGGGCGGCCTCGACGATCTCCTCGGGGACCGACTTGATGGCGGCGGACAGCACCACCATGGCGAACCCGGTCTGCATCCAGACCATGATCACCATCAGCAGGAGGTTGTTCCACGGCTGGCTGTCGAGCCAGGCGATCGGGTGCTTTCCGAGCCCGATCACGATCGCGTTCAGCAGGCCGACGTTCGATCCGAATCCCTGCGGCCGATAGCTGTAGATGAAGTTCCACACGATCGACGCCCCGGCGAACGAGATGGCCAGCGGGAGGAAGATCATCGACTTGGCGAAGGCCTCGCCTCGGCGGAGCCGGTCGGCGAGCATCGCGAACACCAGCCCGACCGACGTCGCCACCAGCGGCACGAAGACGATCCAGCCGAACGTGTTCCGGATGGCGGTGAGCATCCCCGAGTCGGTGAAGACGAACTTGTAGTTGTCGAGGCCGACGAAGCCCGAGGACGTGGCGTCCTTGAAGCTGATGATGATGGTGTTGATCACGGGGTAGACGAGGAAGACCCCCAGGATCACGAGGCAGGGCCCCACGAAGACGTACGGGCGGACTCCCTCCCGCAACCGCTCGGGGAGGAACTTGATCACCCAGTTGCCGGCCCAGAACAGGAAGAAGACCCCGCCGACGCCGACGGCCAGTGCGGCGAGGACGATCAGGAGCCGGTTGGCCTGGGTGTTGCGGAGGAAGCCGAACGTCTTCCCCAGCACCCAGAGGATGCCGACGGTGATAGCCACCGCGGCCACGATCCGGAGCAGGACCAGCCCGACGCCGCCTCCGCGCTTGGGCTCCACGGGGGAAGGAGGCTCGGGCTCCTCCGGCTGCGCCTCAGCGGTCGGCTCGTCGATCGCCCTTGTCACCCGACCAGACCCTCCCTCTCGGCGGTCGGACGGGAGCGGCCCCGGTCGGGCCGTTCCCGTCGTTCCGTCGTGCCGGATCTTCGGCTGTGCTCGTAGTTCCTAGCTCGAGCTGGTGTCCGGCGGCCAGCTCTTCTCGATGTCGGCGAGGACGCCGTCGAGCGAGCTCGGTCCGCCCTGCATGTACTTGACCATCCCGGTCCAGAAGGTCCCGGACCCCACCGCCGACGGCATCGCGTCGGAGGCGTCGAACCGGGCGGTCCCGGCCTGCAGCGCCTTGGTCACCGTGTCGCCCGCTTCCCCGAGGATCGGGTTCGCGTAGCAGCTCGACTTCACGCCGGCGTTCGGCGAGATCCGCGACGTGGCGACGTTCGCGCCCTGGTCGCACTGCACCTTGACGTCCGCGAACTTCGTCACGAAGTCCTGGACCTCGGGGGCGTTGCGGAACACGACCCCGTACTCGCCGCCGATCAGCGTGTTCTGCTGGTCGATCGACGGGAACGGGAAGAAGTCGTAGTCCTTGCCGGCCACCGCGTCGGACGGGAAGAAGGCGTTGATGAAGTTGGCCTGCCGGTGCAGCCAGCACCCCGGCGGGTTGTCGAACATCGGGAGCGGGGCGTCGCCGAAGGCGATCGAGGGCGTCTTGTCGGCGCCGCCGAGGACCCATCCCGGGTGGAACATGATCTGACCCATGACCTCGGCCGCGTGCTTGACCGACGGGTCGTTGAACGGGATCGCGTGGGTGACCCACTTGTCGTAGGTGTCCACGCCCGCCGTGTCGAGCATGATGTCTTCCATCCAGTCGGTCGCCGGCCACCCGGTGGCCCCGCCGCTCTCGAAGCCGACGCACCACGGGGTGCCGCCGTCCTTCTGGATCTGGTCCGACAGCGCGAGCAGCTCGTCCCACGTCGTCGGGACCTTGTACCCGGCCTTGTCGAAGTCGTCCTTCGGGTACCAGATCATGCTCTTGAGGTTCACGTTCGTCGGGATGCCGTAGTGCTTCCCGTTGTACTCGACCAGCCCCATCAGGTATGAGCCGTAGGTCTTCTCGAGCTGGTCCGCGGTGAAGCCCAGGTCCTCGAGGGCGACGGCGTTGCCGGCCTTCGCCTGCTCGATCACGGTGCCCGGCTGCGGCACGAACGCGACGTCGGGCGGGTTCCCGCCCTCGGTGCGGATCTTCAGCTGCGTCTCGAAGTCGGAGTTCGCCTCGAGCGTGGCCACGTAGTCCGCGTTCGCGTTGATGTCCTTGTCGACCACGGCCTGGAGCGCCTGGTTCTCGCTGGGCTCCATCGCGTTCAGAACGCTGACCCGGCCGATGTTGCCGCTGCTCCCCGTGGTTCCATTGTTCCCCTTGTCCCCGCTGCTGCTGCACGCCGCTGCGATCAGCGCGAACAGCAGGACAGGGGCCAGCAATCTGGTGTGACGCATGGAACCCTCCCTTCCCCCCCCGCCTAGCCTCATGCGAGGTGTAGTCGTCGCGACTTTCCACGTCAAACGCACGTTTCGGATCACTTGTGGATGTGTGTGGTCACCTCCTTCCGATCGTCGAACGACGAACGACCAGTTCCGTCGGCAGGATCACCCGGCGGGGCCCGGCGTCGGGGTCATCGATGAGCTGGAGCAACGTCGAGACCGCCTCCTCCCCCTGCTGGACCACGCCCTGGCGCACGGTCGTGAGCGGCGGGTCGAGGGTCGCGGCGAACTCGAGGTCGTCGAACCCGGCGACCGCCACGTCCTCGGGCACCTCCAGGCCACGCTCGCGGATCGCGGCCAGGGCGCCCATCGCGGTCGCGTCGTTCGCGCAGAAGATCGCGTCGACCCCCTCCGCGAGCAGGACCGCGGCGCCCGCCGCGCCGCCGCCGAGCGAGAAGTCGCCGTCCG
>DATLUW010000426.1:0-8531 GCA_035577825.1 Actinomycetota bacterium
GGTCGCGAGATCCCACAGTCGGGTCTCGCCCTGCTGCGCCGAGGTCACGATGGCTCCGTCGGGCAGGAACTCCACCTGGGTCTCGTTCTGGCCGGGGTCGACCGGGACGTCCCGGTCCCAGACCACGTGCCCCTGGAGATCGAGCAGGAGGAGCCGCTGGCCCACGGCAACCGGGAGCGGGGGCTTCGAGGTGGCCACGGCGACCGCGACATGGGCGCCGTCCGGCGCGAACGCCATCCGCAGGAATCGAATCGGGCCCGCCGACGCGGGGACCGACGGCCACGACCCGAACTGCCGGGCCGACCTCCCCGCGACGTCGACCATGACCACGTTCGCGCGCAGCCCGGTCGTCGTGCCGACGGCGACCGTCCTGCCGTCCGGGGAGAACGCCATCGCGTGCAGCGACACGGGGCCCCCGACGTCGACCGTCGGTCCGGCGAGCCGCGATGTCGCGAGGTCGTGGAACCGCACGATCCCCGCGGAGTCGCCGGTCGCCAGCAGGCGCCCGTCGGGCGACGCGGCGAACGCCGGCACCCCGCTCGGCGAGGCCTGGAGGAATCGCACCACGCCCGGCGCGTCCTGGAGGACCGCCAGCAGATCCCCCCGGGTCTCCGGGACGTCCTCCAGCCGGACGCCGGCCACCCCGAGCAGGAACGAACGATCGAGGCTGGGCTCGGTGCGTGCGAGGGTGCCGACGCGCTCCGCGTCCGAGGTCAGCGCCTGGGACTCCGCCGCGGCCTGCGCCGTCCGGGCGTGGCCGCGCTGCACCAGCGCGAGCCCGCCGGCCACCAGCGCGACGATCAGGAACACGGCCGTGCCGACCAGCAGGCCGCGCAGCCGGCGGTTCGTGCGCCGCTGTCGCTCGGCCTCCGCGTCGCCGGCCTGCCGGCCCTGCGCCAGGAACTCCCGTTCGACCGCGTTCAGCTCGCGGTCGTGGTCCTGCGCCCAGTCGAGCGTGGCCGAGAGGCGAGCGCCCCGGTACAGGTCGCCGGAGTCGCGGTCGCGGTCGCGTTCGTCCCACTGGCGAGCCGACTGGGTGAGGTGCGTGCGGAGCGCCCGCCCGGTGGCGTCCTCCTCGAGCCACGTCCGGAGCCGGGGCCACTCGCGGATCAGTGCCTCGTGCGCGATCTCGATCCGGCCGTCGTCGCGCGTGAGCAGCCGGTCGTCGGTCAGCCGGTCGAGGACCCGCTGCAGGGTCGGGTCGCGTTCGATGTCGAATTCGGTGACGGCCACCTGGCGGCGCACGGCCGCGTCGCCCTCGCCCTGCCCGACCAGCCGGAGGAACACCGCCCTCGCCGTGTCGCGTTCGGGTTCGGTGAGCTCGTCGTAGGACGACTCGGCGAGCCGGGCGACCGCGCCGCGGATGCCGCCGGTTCGCCCGCGTGCCTCGAGGCGCATCCAGGCGCCGTCGCGAGCGTGCCACAGCTCGACCAGGGCGGTCGAGAGCAGCGGAAGCGCGCCGGGCTCCTCGCCGACCTCCTCGACCAGCGCCTCCGCCAGCGCGGACTCGACGCGCACGCCCGCCCGCCGGGCCGGGAGCTCGATCGCCCGGCGGGTCTCGTCGGGTGTCATCGGGCCGACCAGGACCAGGTTCGCGGCCAGCAGGCGGGCGAGCTCCGGGTACGGCGCGCAGTGGCCCGTGTAGTCGGCGCGAATGGTGAGCACGACGACCGATCCCTCGGGGTCGCCGGCCAGCTCGACCAGCCGATCGACGAACGCCCCGCGTTCGTCCTCGTCGGCGGCCGTCGTGAACGTCTCCTCGAACTGGTCCACGACCAGCACGAGGCGCGTCCCGGGCGATTTCTGCAGGAGCGCGGTCTGGAGCGCGTCCATCGGATGGTCGCCGGGGCGGAGGACCACGTGGCCCCACCGGGCGCTCCCCGGCAGCAGCCCGGCGGCGAGCGAGGGGAGCAGTCCGGCCATGACGAGCGAGGACTTGCCGCTGCCGGAGGGGCCGACGACGGCGAGCAGGCCGGCGCCGACGGTGCGCGCGGCGACCTCGCCGACCAGGCGTTCGCGGCCGAAGTACAGCGGCGCGTCGTCCTCGCCGAACGCGGCCAGGCCCCGGTAGGGGCATTCGGGCTCGACGGCGGAGGCTTCGGTGGTCGCCGGCGGCGACCCGTAGATCCGGCCGAGGTTGCGGGCGATGAGGTTCGCGGCGAAGTCGAGCCCGGCGGACTGGCGGGTCCGGCCCTCGGTCATCCACTCGGCGGCCGCGGCCAGGCGGCGGGCGGCCTCGTCGCGGGCCCAGTCGCCGATCGCCTCCTGCATCCTGGCCGGCACGCCGCCCGACGACCGCGCGATCGCCTCCGCCGGGAACTCCTCGAGGCCGACGTCCCCCAGCGCCGCGACGGCCATCGCATGTGCGTCCTCGGCGCCGAGTGGGCCGAGCACCCGGTGGCCGTCGCCGTCGGCGTCCTCCCTGGCCACGAGCCCGGCGAGCCGTTCGTTCCGGTCCGCGTCCCGGAACAGCCCGAGGATCAGGACGGGCCGGTTCGCGATCGTGGGGGCGACCTCGTCGAGCCGCTCGGCGACCTCCGGTAGCACGTCCACCTCGTCGAGGATCACGAGCGACGCCGCGGTCGCCGAGGACGCCCGGCCGATCTCGCCAAGGGCTCTGGCCAGCGCGTCGCCGCCGGCCCCCGCCAGCCGGACCTCGCCGCCGGAACCCAGGACGAACGCGGCCAGCTCGGCCGCCAGCCGGGTCTTGCCGATCCCGGGCGGCCCGGAGACGAACACCAGCCGTCCGTGCCCGCGGCGCGCCCGGCGCCAGGTTCCGCGCAGCCACCGGAGCTCGTGGTCCCTGCCCACGAGCGGCGCCGGGTCGTCGAGCTCGCGCGGCAAGAGGCCGCCGGGCATCCCGTCGGCGTCCGCGTTCCCGGCGGCGGTCCCCAGCGGGGTGCCCTCGGTCGACCGGGCCTCGAACAGCTCCACCGGCCGGTCGAACCCCTTGAGCTCCACCGCATCAAGCGGTTCGAACACCAGATGGGGCACGGAGGACGACTCCGCCAGGACCGCCTCGGTCACGAGCACCTGACCGGCCACGGCTTTCGAGCACAGCCGGGCGGCGAGGTTCAGCGCGGCGCCGCGGAACCCGTCCTCGACCGGGACGGCCTCCCCGACGGCGATGCCGATCCCGACCGGAAGGGGGAGCTCAGGATCCTCGTCGGTGGCCTCGCGGCATCCTTCCTGGAACTCGAGCCCGGCGCGCACGGCCTGGCCGCTCGAGACGAACACGGCGAGCGCCTCGTCGCCGCGGAGCTCGATCACGGATCCCCCGCGGGCCTCGATCGAGTCGCGCGCGAGATCGGCGAACTTCGTGGCCAGGCGCGCCGCGGCGGCGTCGCCCCGCTCGCGGGTGAAGGTCGAGTAGCCGCGGATGTCGGCGATGAGAAACGCCCTGCGGACGCCGGGCGCCGCGTCCTGCGGCGTGCTCGGCACGACCCCCTCCTCCGCGCCCTGCCGTCGGCAGGATCTCCGCGGTCAAGTATGGCGAGCGGCGTGTGGGCGCGGCAAGCCTCCGGCGGGTGGTTGCGCACGGCCGTTGGCGGCTGCTACCGTTCGCGCCGGCGGCCGGACCGGCCGCCCACGACGACCCGAGGAGGTGACCGGTGACCGAAGGCATTGCGGTTGCCTCGTCACGTCCCGAATCGGGTCGGACCTCCCGCTGACGCGCCCCCTCCGCGCGTCGACACGGCTGCCGTAGCTCCCTCCCGGTTCGGGGCTCGTTGAACCCTGTCCGAACACGGGAGGCACCCAGTCATGACACGCGACCAGCGCCGTCGCGGGGCACACCGCGGCGGCCCGAGCTCGTTCCGATGTACCCACTGCGGTCTCGACGTCCCCATGGACGCCCCGGGAACCGCGCACCGCAACCACTGTCCCAACTGTCTGTGGAGCCGTCATCTCGACGAATCGCCGGGCGACCGCGCGGCCGACTGCGGCTCGTCCATGGAGCCGATCGCGATCAGCGTCCGTGGCGGCGGCGAGTGGGTGCTCGTGCACCGCTGCGCCGGGTGCGGAGCCGTCCGGCTGAACCGGTCCGCGGGCGACGACAACCCGCTGATGCTGCTGCGCCTGGCGGTCCGGCCGCTGGCGCAACCGCCGTTCCCCATCGAGCTGGTGACGAAGCTGTGACCGCCGCCAGGGCGCCACCGATCGGCCCGGTCTGGATGCCTGCGATAGGCTCGCGTCCGTGACCGACGTCGAGACGATCAGCGATGGACGAACGGATATCCGCGTCGACGAGGGCGACCACGAGCGGTTCAGCCACTACGTCGACAAGGGAAAGGTGACCGAGGCCTACGTACTGGGCACGCCGGTGATCGCGCTGTGCGGCAAGGTCTGGGTCCCGTCCCGCGACCCGAAGAAGTTCCCCGTGTGTCCCGAGTGCAAGCGGCTGTTCGACATGGGTCCGGAGGGCCGCCGCCTCGAGTGGGAGCGCCGCGCGCAGGAGCAATGACGCAGCGCCGGAGCATGACCTGGATCAGCACCGTCGTGGGCGCGCTGCTCGCTGTCGCGCTGGCCACTGCGCCGGCGTCCGCACGTCAGCGCGTCATCCAGGTTCATCCCGGCCCGAACGCGATCCAGGACGCCCTCGACCCCGCCCACGCGGGCGACGTGCTGAACCTCCACTCGGGCGTGTACCGCGTCCCCGACGGCCTTGTCGTGGACAAGGGGGTGGTCGTCCGTTCGGCCGGCGACGGGACCGTGACGATCGACGGCCGGTGCAAGGTCGGCTACACGATCCACGTGACCGCGAGCAACGTCCGGCTTCGTGGCCTCCGAGTCGTCGGCGCGGCGGAGGGGTCCGACCCGTTCCCGGCCGAGGTGCATTTCTTCGGGGTCCAAACCGGCGAGGTGTCGGGGAGCGTCGCGGTCGACACGTGCAAGGACGGCTCGGGCGACGGGGGCGCAGAGTACGGCATCAGCGTGTTCTCGAGCGGGCCGATCCAGGTGGTCGGGAACGAGACGTACGGGTTCACCGATTCCGGGATCTACATCGGGGCGATCTCGGACACTGGCAACGGGACGCTCCGCGTGCAGGACAACGTCACGCATTCGAACGCCCGCGGGGTCATCGTCGAAGACTCCTCGGCGAGCATCGCCGTGGTCGGCAACCGGATGTTCCACAACCAGCGGAGCGGCGTCGAGGGTTCGATCAACGCGGGGCTGTTCCTGCACAACAGCGACGGCGTCCGCATCCGCGACAACACGATCGCCAACGACGACGAGAACGGGATCTGGCTCGACCCGGACTCCGCGAACAACCGCGTCGTCGGGAACACGATCTCCGGGCACCACGCCGACATCCGCAACGACGGAACGGGGAACTGCTTCACCGGCAACACGTTCACGACGCACGCCGGGAAGCACAACGGCGACATCGGCCACGCCTGCTGAGGGCGAAGCGTCAGATCGCCCGCATGCGGTTGTTGCGGGGGTTGTGTTCGACCTCGGCGAGGCCGAGCGCCTCGAGCAGCGGCGGCATGTACATCCCGAACCGCCCCCGGTAGCCCTTGCGCAGGCCGTACCAGCCGCCGACCGGGTTGTCCGGCGAGCGCCCCCAGGCCTCGACCGTTCCGTCGGCGGCGGGCTTCTGCTCGTCCGCGCTGCCGAGCGGCATCCAGTCGCCGTTCGCCTGCAGCATCGCGTGCAGGTCCTCGATCGCCCGGGCCTGGTAGAGGAGCTTGGTCGACCCGACCATGCACACGATCGCCGGCGGGTCGTTCGAGTCGTCCCGGTACATCGTGTACTCGCTCGTTCCCGGCGGGGTCTTCAGGACCCAGGGGTCGTCCTTCGTTCCGCTTCCGGTCGCCATTGCTCAGGCCTTCCGTCAGAAGTCCGGCGCTTCGGTCTCGTTGCAGTACTTGTGGTCGAAGTTGTTCGAGTCCTTCACGAACTTGTTGAACTGGTCGGTGAACTCGAGCGACTGGGCCTTCGCTTTCGACGCTTTCGTGAACTCGCGGACGACCTTCTCGGCGAGCTTGCCCTGATCGCCGGAGAGCGAATCCGCCGAGTCCTTCATCTCCTGGATGTGCTGCTTCATCACGTCGGAGTACTGCGAGGGGTCGGCGTTCCCGACGGCAACCCGGGCGTCGTCGCTCACGTGGCAGAACCCGGGGACGCCCGAGTTGCATCCAGACATGAACAGCCCCGCCACCGCGATCAGCGAGAGCGCGATCCTGCCATGCACGAGCCGAATCCTAGAACGAAGCGAGGAAGCGGACGGCCCGATCGAGGACGGGATCGTCCGTGACGCTCGAGCCCCACTCGACGGGGATGTCGGGCTCGACGGTGCCGCCGTACACCGTCCCCGCACCGTCGACCGCGACGCTCGTGGTGAGCCGCAGCCATGCCCCGTCGGACAGGGTGAACGTCGACGGGGAGCCGGTCAGCCCGGCGGTGGGTTCGCCCATGAATGACGCACCTTGGTGGCAGCGCAGCGCGATCAGGGTCGCCTCCCCGGAGCTCGCGGTCGACGCGCCGGCGAGGAGGGCGAGCCTGCCGGGAATGGGCGGCGGCGGCGTTCCGTACGCGCCCAGCGTCGTCGAGGTGCCGCGTGGCCCTCGGACGCCGACCGATCCTTCGCGGACGTGGAACCAGGTGGTCCCCTGGGCCGCGTCCCGGAACCCGAGGAACCGGGAGCAGTCGAGGAACGGCTCCACCGCGGCGAGCATGGGAATGGCATCGCCCCCGTAGTCCTCGCGAAGGTCGATGATCCAGCCGTCGGCGGGATGGACCGACCGGAGCACCCGCCAGGCGGCGTGCACGTACGCCTTCGCCCTGCCGCTCCTCGGCGGGAAGCCGAGCCCGGGCAGCTCGAGGACGCCCGCGACGCCGACGAGCCGGCCGGTCGGCATGCTCGCCATGTTGTGGAGCCGCCCCGTCCAGGTGGTCCGCTCGTCGGGCGGGACGAGCTCGCCGTGGGGGTCGTCGAGATACTCGAGCACCGTCGAGATCGTCGGGTAGACGTCGGCCGGCCGCCGGGCCCCCTGGGCGAGCCGGGCCGCCTCGCTGGCGAGATTCGGCCACGCCACGCCGAGGGCGTAGGAGTCGTGGTCGCGGATCAGCCGCATGGCCTCGTCGAGGTACGAGCGAGCAGCCGGGCTCGTGGCAAGGGCTCGAGGCGTCGAGGGCGTCGGCGACGGGGTCGGAACCGGCGACGGAGTTGGCGATGGCGACGGGCGGGTTCGAACCTCGGGGGGACCGGTGCACGCGGAGGCGACGACCGTGACGGCCACCGCAACCAGCCAGAGCGCGATCCGGCGACCCACGGGCTGGAATCTATCAACGGCGGGGGCGCTGTCGGTGCGGTCGAGGAGAATCGAACCCATGCTGCTGGAGGAGGTCGCGCGGGTCTCGGGCGAGGTGGCGGCCACGTCGAAGCGCCTGGCCAAGATCGAACTGCTGGCCGGGCTGCTCGGCCGGGCCGAACCCGACGAGGTGCCGGTCGCCGTCGCGTACCTGTCGGGATACGCGCCCGGCGGGACGATCGGGGTGGGGTGGGCCGCCCTCCGCGACCTGCCCGACCCGGCGCCGGAGGCCTCGCTCGCCGTGCTCGAGGTGCAGCGCTCGCTGGAGGAACTCCGGGCGTCGACCGGGCCGGGCTCGCAGGCCCGGCGGCGGGAGCTGCTGTCGGCGCTGTTCGGGCGGGCGACCGCCGGCGAGCAGCGGTTCCTGCGGGCGCTCGTGCTCGGCGAGCTCCGGCAGGGCGCGCTGGAGGGCGTGATGGTGGAGGCGGTGGCGCGGGCGTCGGGCGTGCCGGCCGCGCAGATCCGGCGGGCGGCGATGCTGGCGGGGGACCTCGGGGAGGTCGCCCGAGCGGCCGTGGCGGGGGAGGGGCTGGAACGGTTCCGGCTGACGCTCCTGCGGCCCGTGCAGCCGATGCTCGCGCAGTCGGCGGAGGACGTCGCCGACGCGCTGACGCGCGCCGGCGGCGAGGCCGCGGTCGAGTGGAAGTTCGACGGCGCGCGTCTGCAGATCCATCGGCGGGGGAGCGAGGTGCGCGCGTTCACCCGGAACCTCGCGGACGTCACCGACCGCATCCCGGAGATCGTCGAGACGATCCGGGGCCTGGACGTCGAGTCGATCGTGTTGGATGGCGAGGCGATCGCGCTGCGCCCGGACGGCCGGCCGTTCGCGTTCCAGGTCAGCATGAGCCGGTTCGGCTCGCAGCTCGACGTCGACGGGCTCCGGGCGGCGACTCCGCTGTCGGTGTTCGCGTTCGACGTGCTGCATCTCGACGGGCGCGACCTGCTCGACCTGCCGGGGCGCGAGCGGTTCGAGGCGCTGTCCGCGGCGGTCCCGCCAGACCTCCGCGCCCCGCGGATCGTGACCGCCGATCCCGGCGAGGCGGCGGCGTTCCTCGACGACGCCATCGAACGCGGCCACGAGGGCGTGATGGTCAAGTCGCTGGAAGCGCCGTACGAGGCCGGGCGGCGCGGCGCCGGGTGGATCAAAGTCAAGCGTGCGAACACCCTCGATCTCGTCGTGCTGGCGGCCGAGTGGGGGCACGGCCGCCGGCGCGG
>DATLUW010000427.1:0-2311 GCA_035577825.1 Actinomycetota bacterium
ATGCAGGTGAGACTTCGGCCTCGTGGTCCCTGTCCGGGTCCGCCGGAACGCCGTCTCTATACTGGGCGGGCCCCATGCGTTCCCGTCCATCGAACCTCTTCCGTGCCGCCGCTCGCCCCGTCGTCGTGCTGCTCGCCACCGCTACGCTCGTCGCGATGGCGGTGGGCGCGAACGCGGCCGGGGATGGAGTGTCCATATCGCATCGAGTGCCGCACGCCGCTCCGCGAACCCCATCCGGCTACCGGGCCGGGCAGGTCCTGGTTCGGTTCCGCCCGAGGGTGAGCCGTGCCGCCCGCGCGGCCGCCCTGTCTCGTGCCGGCGGCGTCCGGGTCGGCACGGTCTACGGCGAGTCGACGGCGATCCTCCGGGTTGCGGCCGGGGTTCGCCCCGCGGTCGCGGCGGCGAACCTCGACGCCTCGCCCGGGGTCGCCTGGGCCGTGCCCGACGGCATGGCCCGCATCGCCGGCCCGCCCAACGATCCGCAGTACTCGCAGCAATGGGGATTCGACAACCAGGGGCAGAACGGCGGCCTGGTGGACGCCGACGTCGACGCGCCGGAAGGTTGGGCGGCGGCCGGGCTGTCGCCGTCCTATCCGACGACCGGCGGCACGACGATCGGGTTCGTCGACACGGGCATCGACACCACCCACCCGGAGTTTCAGGGCCGCATCGCCGGCTGCGTCCACATGGTGAGTGGCCAGCCCTTTTCGGGCTGCAAGGATGGATTCGGCCACGGGACGCACGTCGCCGGCATCGCCGCCGCCGCGACGAACAACGCCCAAGGCGTCGCGGGGATCTCGTTCGACAGCCGGATCTACGTCTGCCGGGCGCTCGGCTCGGACGGCAGCGGGAACGACTCCGACGTCGCAGCCTGCATCCACTGGCTGTCCGACCAGGGCGTTCGGATCATCAACATGTCGCTGACCGTGGACACGCCGGCGGCCGTGCACCCCGCGGTGACGGCGGCCTGGAACGGCGGCGACGGCGCGCTGCTCATCGCCGCGGCGGGAAACACCGGAAGCACCGCGCTGCAGTACCCGGCCGGGTTCGGCGAGGTGGTCTCCGTCGGGAACACGACCCTGCAAGACACGATCGCGCCCTCCTCGACGCACAACTCGGACGTCGAGCTCTCCGCTCCGGGGTCGCAGATCTTCTCGACATGGAAGGGCGGGGGCTACGCGACCGAGACGGGAACGTCGATGGCGTCGCCGGTGGTGGCCGGAACCGCGGCGATCGTCTGGCAGCTGCACCCGACGTTCACCGCCCGGCAGGTCCGGACGAAGCTCCACAACTCTGTCGACGACCTCGGCACGGCGGGCAAGGACGAGTTCTTCGGGTTCGGCCGGATCAACCTGTGCCTGGCGGCCGGCGGCTCGTGCACGTACACGCCCGGGCAGTCGAACGCCGGCGCGATCTCCGGGACGGTGAAGACGACCGGCGGTGCACCCGTCGACGCCCGCCTCTCGATCGTGTCCGGGCCGACCGCGGGGTCGACCCGGGCGGACGGCATCACCGGCAGGTACTCGCTGCCGGGCCTGCAGCCGGGCGCGTATTCGGTCCGCGCGAAGAAGAAGGGTTGCCAGGCACTGACGAAGCCGGCAACGGTGAAGCCGAGCACGACCACCAAGCTGAACTTCGTCCTGACCTGTTCCTGAACGCCGGGAGGCGGTCGCGTGCCGGTTGTCATCACGGGGGCCTCGGGGCTCGTCGGGCCGTACGTGGTCCGCGCGCTCACCGGGCGGGCGCCGGAGATCCGCGCCGTGGTCCGCCGGCCCGAGGCGGCGCCAAC
The DNA here is from genome assembly GCA_035577825.1 of Actinomycetota bacterium. GTDB lineage: Bacteria > Actinomycetota > UBA4738 > UBA4738 > JACQTL01 > DATBHM01. The sequence goes on from DATLUW010000427.1 coordinate 1,790, forward strand.
GCTCCGCGAGCTCGGCGCCAAGGTCGCGGTCACCACGCTGTCGGACGCAGACACGCTGGCGACGGTGATGCGGGGAGCGCACACGGTCGTGCACCTGGCCGGCGGGCTCGACCTTCCCGACGACGCGGCGTTCGAGCAGGCGAACCTCGGCACCGTCGTCGCCGCGCTGGCCGCCGCCCGGGAGGCCCGCCTGGTTCGGTTCGTGTTCCTGTCGTTCCCGGGGGCGTCGCCCGATTCGTCGAACGCCTACCTCCGGGCGAAGGGACTGGCCGAGCGGGTGATCGGGGAGAGCGGGTTGGAGTTCGCGGTGATCCGGTCGAACCACGTGCTCGGGCCGGGCGGCGCGTGGGTGACGGCGCTCGTGCGGCAGGCGCGGAGCCACCCGGCGATCGTGGTCGGGCCGGGGACGCAGCGGCTCGCCCCCGTGTTCGTGGAGGACGTCGCCTCGGTGCTGGCCGCCGCGGACGACCGGTCCGGGCTCGCGTCGGGGACGTGGGCGCTCGACGGCCCGCGGGTGGTCAC
>DATLUW010000428.1:0-9813 GCA_035577825.1 Actinomycetota bacterium
TCCAGGTTTCGCCGAGTACGAACGCCAGACTGCGGGAGTCCGCACCATCCCCGTGCTGGAACTCCGGCGGGCGTGACCAGCTGCCCGACCAGCCATGCAGATCGTCCTCACCGAGCGCCTGCTGCAGGAATGACCGGTCCCCCGGAGGATTGACGGCAATGACCGACGAAGCGCACCGAGTGGCGGGGGCGGATGGACTGAACCGCGAGCGGGACGCCGAGCCCCCGAGCGAGGGGGCCGCCATGGCCGATGCCCAGGCTCGCGAGTTCCTCCGGACGGCCGATCCCGTGCTCGGTCGGATCATCGATTCGCTGCCGGGCTTCCGGCCGCGGGCCTGGATGGACGAGCTGCCTCGGCTCGACGCCTTCGGGACGCTGGTCTTCCAGGTCGCCGGCCAACAGCTCTCGGTCCGGGCGACGCGAACGATCCTGTCGCGACTCCAGGGTCACTTCGGCGGGCGCATGCCGACGCCGGCTGAGCTGCTCGCGGCCGATGTCCAGGTGCTTCGCGCCAGCGGCTTCTCGGGTCGCAAGAGCGCGACCCTCCGGGAGCTGGCCGAACGGTTCGTCGACGGACGCCTGGACGACGAAGCGCTGTCCCGAATGACGGACGACGAGGTGGTTGCGGTCCTGACCGACGTGCCCGGCATCGGGCCGTGGACGGCGCACGGGTTCCTGCTCGTCGCGCTCGACCGGCCCGATGTGTTCCTCGGCGGCGACCTGGCCCTCCGGCGGGCGATCGCGCGGGTCTACGGGTTCGAGCGCCCTCCGACCGAGGAAGAGATGCTCCGGCTGGCGGAGCGCTGGCGCCCCTATCGGAGTCTCGCCGTGAGCTACCTGTTCGCGTCGGAGTACGAGGGAGGAACGTGATGGAAGCCGAACAGCACACCACCGCGGGGATCATCGGTGCCGGCCGACTCGGGCAGGCCATGGCCCGGACGGCGCTCCGCGCCGGTCGTCGGGTCGTGCTGGCCAACAGTCGGGGCCCCGAATCCCTGACGTCCGTGGTGTCGGGACTCGGGGAGGGAGCCTCCGCGGGAACGGTCGACGCCGCATCCCGAGCGGACATCGTCGTGGTCGCCGTTCCTTGGGGCACCGTCCCGCAGGCGCTGAGGGGGCTGGAGTGGAACGGTCAGATCGTGGTCGACGCGACGAACGACTTCGATCCGGGCGATCTCGAGGGGAGAACCTCCAGCGAGCTCGTGGCCGACCTCGTGGCCGGCGCTCGCGTCGTGAAGGCTGCGAACACGCTCGCCGCCGAGGTGCTGGGATCCGATCCGCACGAAGCCGGGGGCAGGCGCGTGATCTTCCTGTCCGGCGACGATGCCGACGCGAAGTCGCTGGTCGGCAGGCTGTTCGAGGACGCGGGCTTCTCCGCGATCGACCTGGGCGACCTCGCCACCGGTGGGAAGATGCAGCAGGTTCACGGTCCGCTGGCCGGAGTCGACCTGATCCGGATCCTCGATCCGACCAGCGCCTGACGACCTGGGAGGCGTCGGCGTGGCAGGAATGCAGATCACGGTCTCGGAGAACGGTCCGTACCGGGTCACCGGCTCGGTGCCGATGGCGGTCGAGACCATCGTCGCGGACGCCGAAGGAAACTCGGTGGATTGGCACCACGGTCCGGCGATCGAGGCATCGGCCGAGTACAGCCTCTGCCGGTGTGGACAGTCGGCCGACAAGCCCTTCTGCGACTCGTCACACGAGCGCGTGGGATTCGACGGCACGGAGACGGCCAGCCGGGAACCGTATCTGGAGCAGGCGGACGAGGAGGACGGGCCGGGCGTGGTTCTGACCGACGCCGAGCCGCTCTGCGCCTACGCCAGGTTCTGCGACGTCGCCGGTTCGATCTGGCGACTCGTGCAGCGATCCAACGCGGATTCCGTCTCCATGGCCGTCCGCGAGGCGACACGGTGCCCCTCGGGACGCCTCGTGGCTTGGGACCGCTCGACGAAGGAACCGTTCGAGCTGGGCCTCGAACCGTCGATCGGGCTCGTCGAGGATCCGTCGGCGGGGGTCTCGGGGCCGCTGTGGGTCAGGGGCGGCATCCCGATCGTCGCCGCGGACGGCACCGTGTACGAGACGCGCAATCGGGTGACGCTCTGCCGCTGCGGGAGTTCGCAGAACAAGCCGTTCTGCGACGGCACCCACGCCGCCATCGGCTTCGACGACGGCATGGGCTCTGCGGCCGACTAACGAGATCTTGGGAAACGTCCTCGTCGCCGGTCCGATCAGGGCTCCGTTCGTCGAGCGTGCAGCCCCGCGCGGGCAGCGACGAGACAGAGGATGGCAAGTGCCACCCCGATGCTCAGCCAGCTCGCGACGTGAAGGATCAGGAGTGCGCCGAGGATCGCGCCCCCGAACATGGCGATCGGCGAGAGGATCCTCCGCCCAACCTTGGACGAGGTGCCGCCCGCCGGGCGCCCGTCGGCGAACATCCCGGTAATGGTGAGCGTCAGCACCGTCGTGGTGAGATCCGGGACGGCGAGCTTGCGCGCGACGGCGTTCTGACCGCCCATCGTGAGCCCGAGCAGGGCGATCAGCACGAACCGGGCCCAGCCGGACCCCGGGGCGGCGGCGGTCACCGCGACGATCAGCGAGGCGCCGACCAGGGCGGCCTCGACGGCGACCGCGACGGCCAGAAGACGGGTCCTGCTCCGGCCGGAGCGCGCCCCGAGCCTGCCTCCCCACACCGCGCCGAGGGCGAACGCCCCCAGCGCGAGGAGCGACGCCGCGACCGAGAAGCCCTTCGCGCCGGCCAGCGCGAACCCGAGGAACACCACGTTCCCGGTCATGTTCGCGACGAAGACGTGCCCGAGGGCCAGATAGCTGTACGCGTCGACGAAGCCCGTGACCACGGTGAGCCCGAGCAGGAGCTGGGGCAGCGGGCCATCCGGGTCGTCCCTCCTGGGTGCCACGATGCGCCGTGCGTCCTGCAGTGCGGTGCGCATCTCATCTCCTTCCCGCGGCGTCGCGGTCGAACGGTCGAGCGCATCGAACGATGGCGACGAGCACTTCAGGACGCTCCCGTCGGCAGCGCCCGTGCTCAGCCCGCGGCTGCGACCCGCTCGGCCGCCTGCTCGCACTCCGCCTGGCGGTGCAGGGAACCATCGGCCGCGAACTTCCGGGCGACACGAACAACCTCCTCGCCGAGGGTCCCGAGCTGGCGTCCGATCCCTTCGTCCCGGATGGTGCCGTCGTCGTCGAAGACACGGGCCGCCGATGCGACCGGAACAACGTAGGGCACGGCCCACCCTCGCAGGGCCCGGACGGAGAATTCCATGGTGTTGATGGCCTGGAGTCCATGGGTTCCTCCAGCGGTGCTGATGAGCCCGATCACCTTGTCGTGGAGGTACGGCGGATCCCGGTCGCCGAGCAGGTGCAGCCAATCGAGGGCGTTCTTGAAGGCACCAGAGATGGTTCCCTGATACATCGGGCTCGCCCACAACATCCCGTGCGCGGCAGCGCAGGACCGGATCAGCCGCTCGGCCGACCCGGGCGGCTCGCGGTCATCCGGGTCGTACATCGGCAGATCGAGCGCTCGGAGATCGAGCAGCTCCGTTTCCGCGCCGGCGCCGGCGGCGCCCCCGAGGGCCGCCGCCAACGCGGCGCGGCTTCTCGAGACCTTCGCCACCGAGCCCCCGAGGCCGACGACCACGAGCCGTCCTCCCATGTCGGCGAGGATCGTAGCCCGGGTCCTGCCAGCCGGCGCAGTTCAGCCGGCTTCGTGCTCCGCAACGAGCCGGGCCAGCTCGACCCTCGAGTTGATGGCGAGCTTCGTGAACACGTGCCGGAGGTGGCTGTTCACCGTGTGCGGGGACACGAAGAGTCGCTCGGCGACCTCGCGGTTGGTCAGGCCCTGCGCCACCAGATGCGCAACCATGACCTCGGATCCCGTCATCGCCGTCCATCCGGAGGTCTCCGGCTCCGCCGAAACGATGCGTCGCCGTACGCCCAGATTCCGCAGTCGCCCGCGGATTCGGCGCGCATCCCAGCTCGCTCCGATTTCGACGTTGATCGCCAGGGCACGACCGAGCGCCTCCACGGCCGTATCGCGGTCGGATTCCACGAGGCAGGCACCGAGATCCTCCAGCGCCGACGCGTGCTCGAGCCGCCGAGGGGTTCCTTCGAACAGCCGTACCGCCTCCTCGAGTCGGTCCCGTCTGCGCTCGACGAGGCCGGCGACGTGCGCAGCCGTCGCGGCCATCGACGCGACCTCGGGGTTCAGCTCCGCGCGCCGCCGGGCCCTCTCGATGGCGAGCCCCATGAGCTCGTCGTCGCCGGAAGCCGATGCCATCCGCGCGAGGTGCACCTCGTCGGCCACGTCCATGGGAAACCTGGGGTGGATCGGCCGGCCATCCGATTCGACCGGGGTGCGCACCCACTCCCAGGCCGCGGCCGCATCACCGTCGGACATGGCGAAGAGGGCGAGCAGCCAGCCGGCGTGGCGCCGGACGGCCGGCGGCGCGCGGTCGAACATGACGCGCGCGACGTCCCGCAGCCGGCGCACCTGGCGCGTATCCCCCATGTGCAGCGCGAGGCGGCCGAGCGCGACCATGCCGGCGCCGTCGAGCACCGTGACCGCGTGGGTGCCGTCCTCGACCTCGAACCGCCCCTCCAGCGCCGCCCTCGCCTCGGACAACTGCCCGGTTCGGAAGAGGATGCGGCCACGCCAGGTCTCGAACATCTCATAGGTCCAACCCTGCCGGTCACGCTGCGCCGCGGCGTGGCCGTCCGTGGCGACCTGCAGCGCGTCCTCATCGCGGTCGAGGACGCTGAGCAGCTCGCCGTGCCACATGTGCGCGAGCCGGAGGCGCTGGTCGTCACCCGCGAAGATCCCGTCCCGATACGCCGCGGTGACGAGCGCTAGCGACGGCCCGAATCGGTCGTCGGCGTACGTGAGCGCGCTCTCCGCGAGGCGAAGCGTGAACGCGGCGCGAACGTCGCCCGCGGACTCGACCACGTCGCGCGCCTCGTCGAGCGTGGATCGCGCCTGCTCGATCCGTCCCGCGGTGACGAGGTTGTGGAACAGGCAGGCGAGGTGCCTGGCGCGAGTGGTCTCCGAGAGCCCCGGAAGCGACAGCGCCACACGGCCGGCGCCGATGCGGATCTCCGGCGAAATGGCGAACATGCCGGCGATACCGAGCCGAACCTCGGCCTCGTGCTCCACCGGCAGGGTCTGCCGGAGCGCACCGTCGGCGAAGGCGATCGCCTCGTCGCTGTTGCCGGCGATGTGCAGCGCGATCGCCGTGGTGCTGACGATCTCCCCGCGCCGGGGATGGTGCGCCGGGGCGAGCTCGAGTGCCCGTTCGCCGAACTGCGCGGCCGTCGTCGGGTCGGTCGTCAGCAGCGCCTCCGCGGCTTCAAGCAGGGTGATGACGGCGACGTCGTCGCCCGGTTCGGCGCTCGCCGACAGCTGCACGGCGACCTCCACCGGGAGGGCGCCGCGCTGGAGGAGCACGTCGGCCGCCTGCCGGTCGAGCGCCCGCCGCGCGGAGGCCGGGACGCTCGCGCGCACCGCCTCCCGGGTGATGTCGTGCCAGAAGGCGAGCTCGTCGCTGCGCTCGACGAGCAGGTCCGCCTCGAGGAGCTCACCGACCGGAGCCAGCAGCTCCGACGGCGGCCAGCCGAGCGTGCGGGCGAGGTCGCCGAACGAGAAGACCTGGCCGAGCGACGCGGCCACCATCGCCACGTTGCCGGCGGCCTCGGAGAGCTGGGCCAGCCGCTCCCGCATGCCGGCCTGCACTCGGTGCGGGAGACGCCCGTCGATCAGCTCCGCGCGCGCGTCGACAACCCGGACGCGTTCCTCCTCCCGGAGGCCGAGGAGCATCTCCATGAGCAGGAACGGACTCCCGCCCGCCTGGTCCAGGAGCTGGAGGAGCCGCTGGTCCGGCATGGCGCCGAGGACGTCGGACGCCAGGGCTTCGACCGCATCGCGCTCGAGCGGTCCTAGCACGATCTCCGTGGGGTCGCGGCGCCGCAGCTGGTCGAGCGCGCTCACCAGCGGCAGGGCCTCGCGCGAGGGACGGAACGCGACCACCCAGGCGATCGGAATGCCGGCCAGGCGAACCGGCAACGTGCGGAGCGCCGCCGCGGTCCCGCTGTCGACCCACTGTGCGTCGTCGAGTCCGATGAGGAGCGGCGACTCCAGCGACGCACGTTCGAGGAGGGTCTGGAGGTCCCCGAGGACCCAGAACCGCTGCTCCGGCTGCGATCGAAGGCCGGGAAGCGCTCGACGGTCGAGCAGAGGAGCCGTTCCCTCGAACAATGCCGCGAGGAGCCCGGCCAGTTCGACCACGCGTTCGCTCGGCTCGGCCGCGGTGATGCCGTTTCGAAAGCCGAGGCCGTGAGCGATCGCCGCGACCTCCGCCAGGAGTCGGCTCTTGCCCATGCCGGCGCCGCCCTCGACGAGGATGACCCCTCCGGCCCCCTCGGCGACCTGCCCGAGCGCCTCCCGCACGAGCGCGAGCTCCGCCGCGCGTCCATTGAGCTCCCCTGCCCGCACCGTCGACATCCGCGCTCCGGCCGAGCATACCGACCTCCCCCACCAGCCCGGGCCGGAGCGCCGCTATCGAATGGCGGATTCGTGTGATGCGCACGACCCGGCCGGATCGCAACACTGCTCCTCGCGTGGATCGAGCGCGAAGCCGGTGGGGCGGTGCACTCGAGGAAAGGAGTTCGACATGACCGAGCGGCCGAACGTCGTCCTGGTTCACGGCGCGTGGGCGGACGGCTCGTGTTGGAGTGGCGTGATCGAGCAACTGCAGGCCGACGGCTTCCAGGTGCGGGCGCCGCAGTTCCCGATGACGTCGCTCGACGCAGACGTGGCGAGGCTCCGGCAGGTGCTCGAGTTCCAGGAGGGCCCCACGATCGTCGCGGGGCACTCCTACGGCGGCCAGATCATGACGGCGCTCGGGGACGATGCGCCGAACGTCGTCGGGCTCGTGTACGTCGCGGCGTTCGGGCTCGACCAGGGCGAGTCGCTCGGCCAGCTGCTGTCCCAGGGCCCGGTGACGCCGGCGCTCGCGCACCTGTTCACCGATGCGCGCGGGTTCGGGTGGCTCTCCGAGGAGGACTTCGTCGGGCACTTCGCTGCCGACGTCGACCCGCCGCGGGCACGGGTGATGTTCGCCGTGCAGCAGCCGCTCGCTTCATCGGCGTTCACCGACATCATGGGCGTCCCCGCCTGGAAGACGCTGCCGTCCTGGTATCTGGTGGCCCAGAACGACGAGGCCATCCCCCCGGCCGCCGAGCGCCAGTTCGCCGCTCGGATGGGGGCGACGACGGTGGAGATCCCGGCGAGCCACGTGGCAATGGTTTCCCACGCCGTGGAGGTCGCCGATCTGATCGAACAGGCGGCGGCGACTGTCGGAGCGGCCGCCGCGCGCTGACGGGCGCACGAAAGGAGTCCCGATGCCTGGAACGGAACCAGCGGCGCACCTCTTCCTCGAGGAGTCCGACCGATGCCGATGATCGACGTGTATGCCGCCGCGGGAACGTTCGCGGATCCACATTCGCTGGCGATCGACCTCGCCACCGCGCTGATGACGATCGAACAGGTCCCGAACATCCCGATGTTCCGCAGGAACACCGCCGCCTTCGTCCACGAGCTGCCCTCGGAGGCCCTCTCCAACGTGGACGGGGACGGCTCGTACATCCGCGTGCAGGTGCTGACGAACTCCGGGGCGCTCGACCGCGACAAGCAGCTCGCCGTTGTGGAACGGCTGACCGCCATCGTGGCCAACGCCGCAGGCGATCCCTCCCGCATCGACCGGACCTGGGTCCTGCTCACCGAGGCACCGAACGGCGGCTGGGGTCTGGGTGGCCACGCCAACACCAACGAGGAGCTCGTCGCAGCGGCGCGGGCCCAGATTGCCGAGATCCGATCGTCGTCGAACGAGTGAACCACGGCATTCCCGACGATCGCGGGCCGCCCACCTCGGCGGCGTTCTAGCCGGCGTGAGTGCCGGGATCGCCCCACGTCCGGATCGCCCAGCTGACCTTGTCGGGTGTCTCCTGCTGGGGTGCATGCCCGGTGTCGGTGAGCACCTCGAAGCGGGCCGTCGGGATCGCGGCGGCGTAGGCGCGGCCGTAGTCGACGTCGGCGATGCGGTCGCTGTCTCCCCACAGCACCAAAGCCGGAATCTCCAGGGCACCCAGTCGCTCGGCCAGGCCGGGATCGCTCATCGTGGTGCCGGCGTAGGCCGCCAGCGCGGCGCGATTGCCGGCCGCGATCGCTTGTGCGACCGGAGGCAGCTCCGTCGGGTCGAACCGGAATGGCTCGGGGTCATGGAACGTCCGGTTGAACACCTCGTCCATGGTCATGCCGAAGAAGTCCGCGACCGGGTGCCCCGGAACGTCCACGCCGACGGCATCGATCAGCACGATCCCGGTCACCCGCGGTGAGTCCAGCAACGCGATCTCGGCGGTGACCCAGCCTCCGATCGAATTGCCGATGACCGTCACGTCTTCGAGCCCGAGGTTGGTGATCAACCGTTCGTACAGGCGGGCCAGCAGCACGATTCCGGCCAGCCATTCCGGCCGCTGGGTACCGCCGAACCCCGGATGCGTCGGGACGAATACCCGGACGTCGTGCTGGCCGGCGAACAGCTCACCGAACGGAAGCACCGACTGCGGTCCAGCCCCCCCATGCAGCAGGAGGAACGGCCGCCCCGAACCGAACACCTCGATCGAAACGTCGACCGTGCCCAGCCCATCGAGATCTACGCTGCGGGTCTCCGCGGTCATGGCTGCTCCTCGACCTCCGCTCGACATGCTAGTGCGGGCCTTCAGCGAATGGGCCCTTCGTGGCTTGACCTTGACCTTGACCTTGGGGGAAGCCGCTGACTTCTCGGGCAGCTGTCATGTCGATGAGGAGTGAGCAGGTGGATCAGATGAGCATCGGAGAGTTCGCCAGACGCTCGCGGCTATCGGCCAAGGCGCTGCGGCTCTATGACGAGCTGGGCCTGCTGCCGCCGGCACGGGTGGACGAGGACTCTGGCTACCGCTTCTACGAGCCCGGCCAGCTCGAGCAGGCACGACTGATCGCGGCGCTGCGCCAGCTGCAGGTTCCGCTGGCGGAGATCAAGTCGATCCTGCGGCTCGAGCCGGTCCAGGCGGCTGAGCGCGTCCGCGAGCTCTGGGGCGTAACCGAGGCCGAGCACTCGTCTCGTCGCGCGCTCGCTACCTACCTGATCGGCGAGCTGAGCGGAACGAGGTCCGTTGTGTACGAGGTCAGCACGAGGGAGATGCCCGAGCGGAGCCTGCTGTGCCTGAAGCGCAACGTCGCCGGGGTGGATCACGCATGGGGGTTCGGCAAGGAGTTCATCGCCCTGCTTCGGCACTACCAGCTGCCGCAGATACCGGGGCGCGCCGGCGCGTTCTTCTGTATCTACTGGGGTGAGGTCAGCGAGGACAGCGACGGGCCGATGGAGTGGTGCCGTCCCGTCCCAGCAGACGAGGCGGAAGCGCTCGCCGCACGCTGTCCGGAGCTGACCCTGCGTGCCGAGCCCGCCCACCAGGAGGCGTTCGTGAAGATCGGCGATGGGCAGATCGACGGCGCCGAGTGGCAGCTGGTGGAGCAATCGCTACACGCGTGGAGCGAGCAGCAGCCAGACGTACTCCCGGCCGATCTGGGTGTGCGGATCACCTATCTGCCCAGCGAAGTGGGGCAGGAGAGCTACCAAGACTTTGCGGTCCCGCTCAACGGTCAGCCACCCGGGTGACGGCCAGCCCCGTCACCTGCTGCCCACGGAGACCGTTCATCACATCAACTGCGTCCGGTACGACAATCGTCCGGAGAACCTGGAACTCT
>DATLUW010000429.1:0-4378 GCA_035577825.1 Actinomycetota bacterium
CCCATCTCGAGCACGATCGGCCGCGTGCCCTGCGCCGCCCCGAGCACGGCATCCGTCTGGGTCGGCACCAGGAAGCTCGGCACGTTGGTGCCGGGCAGCTGGACCGTCGCGGGCTGGAACAGCGGGAGCAGCGAGTCGATCTCCGACCGGTTGCTCAGGCGCGGGTCGGCGAACACGTCCCGTGTCCCCGGCCCCGTGTTCGTGACCGAGATGCGGGCGGTGATCGGCTGCCCTGCCTTGACCTTGTCGCCGTCCGGCAGGCCAGTGGCATGGATCGCCGGCTGGTCGAAGGAGACGACGCCGTGGTACGGCGTCGAGAGCACCGTGCCGCCCACGGGTGAGGTCGGCGTTACGACGAACTTCCAGCGCCCGGCCTTCGGCGAGGTCGCGAAGGCCTCGAGGCCGTGCGTGAACGTGGCGCTGAACGTGTTCGGGTCGACGTACAGCGAGGACGACGAGCCGAGCAGGGTGCCGGCCGGGTCGATCAGCCAGCCGATCACCTCGGTGCCCGCGTTGTCGGGCCACGAGAGCGAGACGCTCAGCGACTTGGCGTTCTTCGGGACGTCGAACTGGAACGTGTCCGTCTGCGCCACGAACTCGCGGCCGTTGCCGCCGAAGAGCGTGCCGTCGAAGGTCCCGCCGTGCTTGTTGGTCGCGACGAGCGAGCGCAGGACCACCGGTACGACGGTCGAGTCGCCCGAGCTGTCCGAGACGACCAGGTCGTGGGCGCTGTCGCCCGCGGCCGATGGCATCTTCGCGTGGAACTGGAAATGCCCGGTCTGGCCGGGCTTCAGCGTCCGGCTGGACGGCGAGACGCTGTCCACGTTCGTGAAGTTCTGCGCGGCGAACTCGAGGTGGACGGTCCCGGTGAAGGCGCCGTCGCGCAGGAAGACGAGCGCCGTCCATGTGCCGCCGACGGGCTTGCGCACGTCGACCTGTCCGTGGTTGCCGTCGCCCTGCGGGCGCGTGTACGCCGCATAGGTCCCGTTCGGGTCGATCAGCGCCAGGCCGACCCGTGCGTTCGGCCCGCTCCAGGCGTCGTACGCGATCAGCCGGTCGGTCCCGGCAGGGATCGTGAACGTCGTCGTGACGTACGGCCGGGAGCCGCCGAACTGATCGATGAAGGTCGGCGCCGAGCCGAGTGTTACGTCCTTCTTCGTGTCGGAGACCGTTTGCGTGAGCGCCCGCGCCTGGGCGCTGACGGTCTGCGTCGTGGCGCCGGTGTTCGTGACCGTGAAACCCTGGTTGGCCTGCGAGCCCGCGTCCTGGACGAACGTGAGCTTGCTCGGGCCGATCAGCAGGCTGTGGCCGGTGCGCGTTCCACCGTTCACGGACATCGCCGCCTGGACGGCCTTCAGCGCGTCGACCTCGCCGGTTCCCTGTTCCTGGGTCGGGAGGCCGAGGTCGTTGGACGTGCTGAGCAGGATCTGCTTGACCAGCGCCGGAGAGGGCGTCTGGCCGTGATGGGTGGAGCGGTACGACTCGATTACGAGCGCCGCCGCTCCCGCGGTCAGCGGCGTGGACTGGCTGACGCCGCCGAACTGCTCGAGCGATGCGGGCGTGCCCGCAAAGCTGGCGCACTCCTGGTAGAGCGTGAGGTTGGGCGTGCACAGGGCCCAGTCGGCTTCACCCGGCGCAGAGACGTCGGGCGTGTCGGCGAGCTGGCTGAAGCCGCCGCCGCTGATCGACGAGACGTTGTCGTTCAGCCACGTGCCGTTGGAGAACTGGAACCCGTACGACGTCGTCTGCGCGTAGTTGCGGAAGTTCGTCGTGGCGGCCGTGTCGATCACGTTCGGGTCGGTCGCAGGCGTCGTCGGGCCCTCGGTGGCGCCCGAGTCGTTCGTGCCCTGCGTGACGGTGATCCCGGCGCGGACCGCGGCGTCGTTGAACTGCTTGATCGCGTCGAGCGCCGTGTCCGGCATCGTGTAGCCGCCGAACGACTCGCTGAGGATGTCGGCGTGGTCCTGCGAGACGGCCCAGTCGAGGCCCTGGATGATCGTCGACGTGAACGAGCCGCCCTCGCCGAAGACCTTCATCCCGATCAACGAGGCGCCCGGCGCCACGCCGCGGACGCGGATGTTGCAGCCCGCCGGCAGCGGGTGCGCCGGGTTGACGAATTGCGAGAGGTCGTAGGTTTGGCGGCCCTGGGCCGCGACCGAGCTCGCGTCGCCGAAGGCCTCCGCACCGCCGGTTGGGGCGTTCGGTCCCTCGCCGGTGAAGTCGCGGAAGTCGATGAACACGTGCTGGCCGTTCGACCGGATGAAGTCGGGGTTGTTGATGTCGAGGCCGTCGGCGAAGAACGCGACCTTGACGCCCGCGCCCGTGGCCAGGTTCGCGGCCTGCGGGATCGACGGGTCGTTATAGGCGACGTGCATCGTCTGCAGCGCTTCGGGCTCGAGTAGCGGTTTGGCCGGGTCCGCCGGGCAGATGCCGCTCTGCGGTGTCGTCGGGTTGCCAGGATCGAACGAGGACGGCGCGGAGGCGTTCGAGCTCGCGGCCTCCGGGGCCTGGATCGGCTTGATCGCCGCGTCGGCGATGACCGCGGCGACTGCCGGGTCGGCCTCCAGCCGCTGCTGCGCGTCGGACGAGACGATCGCGGCGAAGCCGTTGAGAACCGTGTACCTACGTGTTACGGAGACGCCGGTCGCGCCGACGCGGCCCATCAGCGAGCGCCGCTCGCCCGCTTGCACGGCGCGGCGGGTCTTCACGCCGGCCGGCGTGGCTAGGCGGCCCTTCTGCTGCGCCTTCATGACGACGATGACGCGGTGGCTGGCGCGGGCGGTCTGCACGATCTCCGCTTTCGACAGCCCGCGATGGAATCTCGGAACCGCAGCGCCACCCCCCAACGCCTGCGCCGAACCCGCCAGCACAAGCAGCGCGATGACAGGAATGACCAACCGCGGAATCCGATGCATGTATCAGCCCTCCGATCGCCTGCCAACGGCAACCTCACCGGCGGGCCCCAACCCGCGGTGGGAGCTGCTCCTGTATTGGAGCCGATACTGCCTGAAGCTCACGGTGGGCGCCAGTGGAAAGTGGTGTCGACCCGGAATCAGCGTAGGGTTGCCGCAACCGACAAGGAGGCTCACATGGCGCTTGCACGCGTCGTCACCTTCGACGGGGTCAGCAGCGACCGCATGAACCAGATGCGGCAGGAGATGCAGGACGGCCAGCCGCCGGAAGGGCTCGAGCCCCAGGAGTTGATCGTCCTGCACGATCCCGAGGCCGAGAAGTCGATCGCGATTGTCTTCTTCGAGGACGAGGAGAAGTACCGCCGGGGCGACGAGATCCTGGGGAACATGGATCCCGGCGACACGCCGGGCCAGCGCACGTCCGTCGGTCGCTACGACGTCGCGATGCGGATGTCGATGTAGGAGGAAGACGGGCGCCTCCCACGCGGGAGGCGCCCCTTCCGCTTGAGTTACGAGGCCGGGATCGCCGAGCCGGCCGGATAGAGGACGCCGTTGAGGACGAGCCGCTCCTCCTGCATCGTCCACATGCGGTACCACGGGTCGAACCCGATCAGGATCGCGTGGCCCGCACCGAACGGCTGGTCGACCACCGCCGGCCGGCCGGGGAGCGGGAGGCTCGTGTTCGCCGCCGGCAGCGTGTTGTTCGCGTTCACCTGGTAGCCGTAGCAATTGCTGTAGCCACGCTGCGTGGTCGAGACGTCGAACACCGGCCCGCCGCAGTCGCCGGACGGACCGTACGTCACGACCGCAGTCGGGCTCGGAATGGTCGTTCCGTTGCCGACCATCGTCGCCGGGTTGAACGTCGGGTCGCCGCTCGCGGAGCGGTAGATCCAGCCGCCGGTGTCGAAGCCCCAGCCGGCCGGGGTCGCCGTCGAGAAGACGCCGTCGAAGGTCGAGCCCGGAGTGCTGAGCCCGCTGATGGCCGACGTGTTGAGCAGTGTGATCCCGGCGTTGCGGGCGCTCGTCGTGCCGCCCGCCACCGAGCCGATGTAGGTCCCGCCGGCGTTGACGAAGCTCTGCAGCGCCGTCGCGCCCGCGCCGGCCGCGATCGTCGAGCCCGGGTTCACGAACGCCGTGTAGCCCTGGCTGACGAGGACGCCGTTGGCGAGGTCGGTGGAGGTGATCTGCCCGAGCTGGGAGACCGGGATCTTCTCCTTCACGCTCAAGTCGAACAGCGCCTCGCAGTAGCTCGTCGAGGTGCACTGCCCGTCGCCGGTCCCGTGGAAGGTCGGGTTCGTCGGTGCCGTGGTGCCGCCGGTGTAGATCCCGATCTTCGGGAGCCGGAGCGCGTAGCGGCTGACCGGGTACGAGCCGAGCCCGTAGACCGGGGTGCCCCACTGCGCGGAGTCCGCGTTCAGCGTCGCGAGTGGGATCGATGTGCCGTCGACGAGCGCTGCGCCCGTCGT
>DATLUW010000430.1:0-2563 GCA_035577825.1 Actinomycetota bacterium
GGGCCGACGTCCGCGCAGCGATCCGCGAGGGGCGTGACTGGGAGCAGCTCGTGCCGCCCGGCGTCGCCGCCGTGATCCACGGGCTCGAGCGCGTTCCCGTGTAAGGGACCTGTAAGGCGACGAAAAAGGTCTGTAAGGCAGCAGAACTTTTTCGCCGCGCGTGCGTTTGAATGGCACAAATGCCGCAACCAGGGGGTTCCCTCATGCGCACCGCTGTTCTCGCCGCCGTCGCCGCTCTGGCGCTTGCCGTCACGGGCGCGTCGCAGCCGGCGTCGCAGGCAACCAAGACCGTCACGATCAAGGCCACGGCCTTCTCGCCGACCAGTCGCACGATCGCGACCGGCGACGCGATCAAGTGGACGAACGCGGACACCAAGAACCACCAGGTGATCGCGAACAACGGCAGCTTCGCGTCGGGCACGATCGGCCCCGGCAAGAGCTACACGCACACGTTCAACTCCGCGGGCACGTTCAACTACCACGACGCTCTTCATCCCACACTCACGGGGAAGATCGTCGTGACCGGTCCGCCGCCCGCCGTCACGATTGCCACCACCGCTCCGCTGATCAACTACGGCCAGTCGACTTCGATTTCGGGCGCCGTCTCGAGCAAGAAGCCCGGTGAGACCGTGAGCATCTATGGACAGCCGTACGGGCAGGTGTCGCCGGTCAAGCTGGCCGACGTGCTCACCACCACGAACGGCGTCTGGGCATATCCCGTCAAGCCGACGCTGCTGACCTACTACACGGCTCACTGGAAGAACCTGGTCAGCCAGCAGGTAGGCGTGCAGATGCGGCCGACGATCATGTGGTCGACCAACAAGCTCTTCGGCTCGGTCGTGGTCAAGAGCGACCGCTCGTTGACGGGCCGCAAGGTCTACCTGCAGAAGTTCACGCGCTTCGGGCAGTGGGTGAAGATCAAGGGCGTCATCCTCGGGCGCGCTTCGCACTCGTACTTCCGCCTGAAGCTGGCCCCCGGCCGCTACCAGCTACGAATCTTCATGTCGTTCAACCAGGTCGGCGCGGGCTACCTCGACGGCTTCAGCCGGACGGTCACCTACACGCGGAAGTAGCGAACTCGACACGGCGGCGCGGATACGCTCCGCGCCGCCGTGTATCCCATCGTCGTCTTCCTGCTCGACGGCCTCGCCGACCGGGCGCACGAGGTGCTCGGTGGGCGCACCGGCAACGAGGCCGCGGAGACGCCGAACCTCGACGCGTTGGCCTTCCGAGGCTCGTCCGGCCTGCTCTACGCCGTCGGCCCCGGCCGGGCGCCGTCGAGCGAGGTGGCGCACTGGTCGATGCTCGGTTACCGGGCCGACGAATTTCCGGGCCGGGCGGTCTTCGAGGCGCTCGGGCGCGGCCAGGACGTGAGCGACGAGCACGTCTTCGCTTACGCGGCGCTGCGGCCCGCCGAACGGCGGGATGACGGCTGGTGGCTGACCGGCCGGCCCGACGCCGGCCGCGACGCCGAAGAAGCCGAGCGTCTGGTCGAGCGGTGCGACCGGATCGAGGTCGACGGGCTGACCTTCTCGCTCACGCACGTGTCGCGCGGCGAAGCCGTTCTGCGCATCTCGGGCGGGGCCGACGAGCGCGTCACCGACACCGACGCCTTCTTCCGCGCCTGGCATCCGCTGCTGCGGCCCTTGCCGCTCGTGCCCGAGGCCGAGCGCACGGCGCGAGCGTGCGAGGAGTGGACGCGAGAGGTCCTGCGCCGGCTCGAGGGCGAGCGCTTCAACGTGATCACGCTGAAGTGGTTCGGCCGGCGGCGGGCGGTGCCGAGCTTCCTCGAGCGGCACGGCGTGACCGGCGCTTTCGCCGCCGACTCGGCGTTCCTGCGCGGGCTCGGGACTACGCTCGGGCTCGCGCCGGTCGACGCTCCGGAGACAGACGACCCGGTGGGCGACCTGCGCGGGCGTGTGGAGCTGGCGCGGCAGCGGCTGGACGCCGGCGACACGTTCGTGTTCTGCCACCAGAAGACGACGGACGCCGCCGGCCACACGAAGGACCCGGCGGTCAAGCGCGACACGATGGCCGCTCTCGATGCAGCACTGACAGACCTCCCGACCGATCGCGCGATCGTCTGCATCACGGGCGACCACGCGACGCCCGCCTCGCCGGACGTGATCCACTCGGGCGACGCGGTGCCGCTGCTCGTGGCGGGGCCGGGCGTGCGCGCCGACGCGGTGACGGAGTTCGGCGAGCTGCCGTTCGCGGCCGGCATCCTCGGACAGCTCCGCGGTCCCGACCTGATGCCGGTGCTGCTGAACGCTGCCGACCGGCCGCTCTTCCTCGGCTCCCGACCAACGCCGTTCGAGGGCGCCGACGGGTACCCGGCCCTGCTCGACCCGCTTCTCTAGGCTTCGCCACGATGCATGTCGAATCGATCGCGCGTGTCCGGATCCGTCGGTTCGAGCTCGCGCCTGCGCGCTACTTCCAGCTGACCCTCGTCTCGCTCGGCGCCCTCTGCCTGATCGTGGTGACCGGCGCGGCCGTTCGCCTGACGAACTCCGGCCTCGGCTGCCGCCACTGGCCGGGCTGCGAGGCGGGGCACCCGTTGCCG
>DATLUW010000431.1:0-3695 GCA_035577825.1 Actinomycetota bacterium
CCCCGAGACCGACTCCTTCAAGCAGTGGGATTCGCTCGCCGACGTGCCGCGGAACGGTGCCGGCAACGGGCCGGTGGCACCGGAAACGATCAGCCTGGGCGGGCAGCGCCGGAAGGAGATCCCGCTGTTCGTGAACGTGCCCGCGCTCACCCGGGACTACTCGGTGTTCGACTTCGCGCCGGACGTCGGGAGGATCGAGTTCCGAAACGGGCTCGACGGCGTGGCGGGCGCGTCGGTGCAGGCCCTCGTCAAGCTGGAGGACGGGACCTGGAAGGACCCGCAGGACTGGACCGACCGCGACTCGATCACGTTCTGCCGTGCCAAGCCGGCGGAGAACGTGGTCCGGCTGGTGGTCATCACGGGGGACAGCACGTCCGACGACCTCGGTCACGCGCTGACGACGTCCGACACGAAGCTGGTGGCCACGAGCGACTGCCTGCCGGAGACGTACTCGGGCACGTTCAGCGGAACGGCTGAGGTGGGCGGCGGGATGAAGATGTTCTGGTCGGGGACGGCCACGTTCGTGCGGGTGACGGGTTCCGAGGCACAGAGCTGCGTCGGATTCGTGTGCTGGAAGGTGTCCACGGGGTCGGTCACGTGGCACGTCGGCACCACTCCCGGCACTCCCTGCTCGTATTCGTCGGACCCGAAGGTCACGCCGGTGACCATCGGGAACATCGACGTCGAACCCACCAAGGGGCAGGATGGGGTGCAGACGTACTTCGGCGGGATCACCGCCTCGGACACCACCGACGGGACGATCGACTGTGGCGGCGGCCCCCAGGCCATCCAGCTGTCGCTGCTGGACTGCTGCGCGACGATGGGGTCGCAGCAGCCGCTCCCGGTGCAGCAGGACGGGTGGCTGCTGGCCGACTCGCTCTCGACCGGTGGAGCCGGAAACGAGATCGACGAGACCTGGAGCTTCCAGGGGCACTGATCGGGTTCCGACGCTCTCCCGTCCTCGACGCACGAGGAATGTCCTCGAACAACGACGAAGGGGGCCCACCTCGGTGGACCCCTCGTGTCGTCTTGGGCGATTCGTTGGGCTCGGCGCGCGGCCGAGGCCGGGTTCGGTCAGACCTTGGCCGGTGCCTCGACGCCCGCGTAGAAGGCGAAGGCCCCGATGTAGTTCTCGCGCAGCTGCACGCTCTTCTGGATGTTCTCCTTCACCCACGTGGCGGCGACGGGCGAGGCGGCCTCGGCCTGCTCGTGCGTCTCCCACAGGCTGAACGACATGAGCGAGCTGTCGCCGACGTCGGCAACGCCGTAGCGGACGAAGCCCGGGAGCTCGCGGAGCTTGGGCAGGAGGCCCGACTTCGCGGTGGTGGCGAGGTCGGCGAAGGAACCTTCGGTGATCTCGTAGCGTGCGATTCGCATGTGGCGCATGTTCGCGCTCCTTCTCGTGCTGATTGCCCGTCGTCGGGTCGAGGCCAGCGCACGGCCGAGCGTGAAGATCACGTCGATCGGGTGGCACTGAACGCCGCATTCGAGCGGGTTTCGGAAGGAGGCGATCCCGTGAGTGATCTCTTCTCCCGTCGGGAACGGGGTCGCTTCTCCATCAACTGTACGTCTTTCCACGAACCCCGGCCGGGCGGCGGCGAACGAGGGCTGTTCGCAAGGTCGCGCTATGGTCACGCCCATGTCCTCAGCGCCGGAGGAAGTGTTCGACAGCCCGTCGGGGTGGGTGGCCGATCACATCCGCCGGTACGTCGCGACGGACGGTCGGGACGGCCATGAGTGGCGAGGCGTGCCCACGCTGCTGCTGACTACGCGGGGTCGGCGCTCGGGCAAGCTCCGGCGAACGGCGCTGATCTACGGCCGCGACGGCGATCGATACCTGGTGGTGGCGTCGCAGGGCGGCGCGCCGAGGCATCCCTCCTGGTACCTGAACCTGGTCGCGAACCCTGACGTCGGCGTCCAGGTCGGCGCCGAGCATTTCGGAGCGCGCGCCCGATCCGCGACCGCCGTGGAGAAGCCCGAGCTGTGGCGGACCATGGCCTCGATCTGGCCGGACTACGACGCGTATCAGGCGCGAACCGACCGAGATATCCCCGTCGTGATCCTGGAGCCGGTCTCCGGCTCGTAGTCGCAGGGAGGGGGTGCCCGGCCATCGCCCGACCCGGCAGGTTGCTCCTGTCACGAGGAGGAGATCCGTGGGTCGCCCCATGACCGACGTTCCCGAGCACTTCGGTTCAGACTGGTGCAGATCATCGAGGGAGATCGGAGGGAGTTGTGGGCATGCGGATCGCGCGTTATCTCGCGAAGAACGTCCTCGCCGTCATCGCGATCGTTCTCGCGCTGGGAGGGACCGCGTACGCGGGGTTCCTCGTTTCCAACAACAGTCAGATCGGTCCGAACACCGTCGCCGGGCACAACCCGCCCGCGGGGAAGCACGCGAACCTGTTCAACAACTCGGTCACGACGCAGGACCTCGAGAGCGGCGCCGTCACGACCGGCAAGCTGGCGAACGGCGCGGTGACATCCGGCAAGGTCGCCGACGGTGCGATCGGCGAGGCGAAGCTGGCCGACGGGGCCGTCACCTCCACGAAGCTGGCCGACGGGGCCGTGACGAACTTCAAGATCGCCGCCGGATCGGTGACCCATTCGAAGTTGGGGCCGAACTCGGTGGACGGCTCGAACGTGGCCACCGGCTCCATCACGCTCTCCGACATCCTGGGCATTGACAGGACGGGGGCGATCAGCTTCACGCTCAGCGCGGGCCACTGCGGCACGCTCAGCTTGGGCGTGTCCGGTGCCGTGGCGGGTCAGGTTGCGCTGCTGTCCTGGACAAACACGGTGCCGGCCAACATCGTCCTCGGGCCCCTGAAGGTGGTGTCGCCGACGTCGATCACCGTGCGGGCGTGCAACCTGGGGTCGAGCAGCTTCAGTGGGAGCGACATCGGGGTTCGGATCATCACCTTCGGCTGATTCCCTTCACGCGGAACGGGCCCGGGCGGTAACGTGCGGTTCCTCCGTCGGCTTCAGGGCCGACGAACGCGGAAGCCCACCAGGGAGGGCGGGAGTTGGTGTTCGAGCGTTCGGGGTTCCGTTCGTTCCGCCGCGTGCTGACCGGGGTGCTCGCTGTAGCCGCGACCGTCGTGGTGCCCGTCCCGGGGGCGGACGCGGATGACAGCGTCGTCGTGACCGGCACCGGCGACGCGAGTGACCGGAACCTGGACGACGCCGTGTGTGACGTCTCCGCCAGCGCCGGGCTCCAGTGCACGCTGCGCGCGGCGATCGAGGAGGCGAACGACACGCCCGGCGCGGATGCGATCGTGTTCGACATCGGGGGTGCGGCGGCCGTGAAGACCATCACGCCGGCGACGCCGCTTCCGGCGATCACCGAGACCCTCACGATCGACGGGTACTCGCAGGAGGGGGCGAGCGCGAACACGCTGGCGACTGGGGACGACGCGGTCCTCAAGGTCCAGCTGAACGGGACAAACGCCGGCACGGACGCCGTGGGCCTGCAGGTCGACGCCGACGACTCGGTGATCAAGGGCCTGGTGATCAACCGGTTCAGCGGGACCGGCGTGGTGATCGGCGGGTCGAACAGCCGCCTCGTGGGGAGCTTCGTCGGCACCAACCCGGCCGGCGATCTGGCTCGCCCAAACGAGTTCGGCGTGCTCATGTCCGGGCCGGACGTCACGGTCGGTGGGACGGGGCGGGCCGCCCGGAACCTGATCTCCGGCAAC
>DATLUW010000432.1:0-3031 GCA_035577825.1 Actinomycetota bacterium
ATACCTGGTCATCGGCGCGTACCAGGGCCGGATCCTGGACGTCCGTGTGTACTTCGGGACGCTCGACCCCTCGCCCGCGGCGCTCGCGCTTGCGCAGTCGGAGCTCGATCGGCTCCGGCTGCCGCCCCGCCCCTGAAACGGAACCGACCGGCCTTCCCGGTCGGGGGGCCGGGAACCTGTTCCCGGACCACCGCGCGGTGGTCGAGCTACACGAGGGGGCGTGTGGATCGCGCCGCCGTGACCGGACGGCCGTCACGGGCACGCAGGGCCTCTGTGTAGAATCCCGCGAAATGCGCAGGGTGCGGTCTCGTTCGCTCGCCCGGTTCGTTGCGCTCGCCGGCATGCTGCTCGCAGTGCTGGCGGTGCCGCAGGCTGCGTTCGCCCAGGTGACGATCGACCCCACCGAGGTGTACGTGCAGGACACCGGCGGGTGGGTCTACTGGATGGCCATCGGGGCGATCATCCTGGGCGGCGTGATCATGGTCGTGTTCGGGGCGATGTACCTGCGGTACGCGCCGCGGTTCCAGCGCGACGAGGAGGACATCCCGCGCTCCGGCGTCCGGGCTCCCGAGCCGACGATCCCGCTGCAGACGTCCTGGCAGCAGTCCGCCCCGCCGGTCGCGGTGCAGGCCGTCCCGGCGCCCCAGGTGGTCGCCGTGGCCGCACCGGCCGCCGTCGCCGCACCCGCGCCGGCCGCGGTCGGCGCTCCTGCTGCCGCCGCAGCCCCTGCCGCCGCAACTGGTGCTCCGGCAGCCGCGGCCCCGGCCGACGCGCCCGCAGCCGCCGCCGCTCCCGCGCCCGCCCAGCACCGCCAGCCTGCCGAGATCGACCAGGAGACCTACGACAAGGTCATGGCCGAGGAGACCGCCAAGGGCACGAGCGCCCGGGTCGCCGAGGGCCGCGCGAAGTCCGCCGCCGTCAAGGCCTGGCGGGCGAAGAACCCGTCGGCCTGACCATCGCGAAGCGCCCGCCTTGTTCCACGCGGTCCTGGGGTAGGCTGGCCGGGTCGTCCGATCCACTCTTGTGAAGGAGCCGAACCGGCGCGTCCGCGCCGAGGTCATGGAAGCCGTCGACTGGGACATGCACGAGCAGGACCCGTCCGCGGGCCTGGTCGACTGGAAGCTGGCCTCGTCGATCGGCGGCCGGCTCACGGGCACCGCGCCGCCGCTGGCCGCGCCCGAGCGCGCCCGCCTGAGCGAGGACTTCGCCGAGCTGGTCCCCGCGGCCGAACGGATGGTCGCCGACTTCACGGGGCTGCGGCCCGAGGGCTACCGGGCCCGCGCCTGGGTGCTCTCCCGGAGCCAGTGGATCGACCAGAACCTCCGCGGGTTCCAGACCGTCCTCGAGCCGCTCGCCGCCCGCGTGCTCGGCCGGCGCAGCCAGGGCGGTTCGGTTCGCCGGAAGGGGCTCGGCCTGCAGATCGGTGTCCTGATGGGCTACGTCTCCCGCAAGGTCCTCGGCCAGTACGACCTGTTCCTCCCGCCGGACGACGACGGTCTGCTGTACTTCGTCGGCCCGAACGTCATCCAGGTCGAACGCCAGATGCGCTTTCGCAAGCGGGACTTCCGGTTGTGGATCTCGCTGCACGAGGTGACGCACCGGGTGCAGTTCGGCTCGGTGCCCTGGCTCCGAAACCACCTGACCGGCCAGGTCGACGCCTACCTCGACTCGGTCGAGCTCGACTCCAAGCGCGTCGTGGAGGCGCTCCGCCGCGCTGCCGAGCAGGTCCGATCCGGCGAACGCCACGGCCAGGACCTCATCTTCCTGTTCATGACCGAGCAGCAGCGCGAGATCCTCGGCCGCGTCCAGGCGCTCATGTCGCTCCTCGAGGGCCACGCGAACTACGTGATGGACGTGCTCGGCGCGGAGAAGGTCCCCGGCGCGGACCGGATGCGCCGCGGCCTCCACGACCGCCGCAAGTCCTCCGGCATCGAACGCAGCTTCCAGCGGCTGATCGGGTTCGAGTCGAAGGTTCGGCAGTACGACGTGGGCCAGCGGTTCGTTGCCCAGGTCGTGGACCGCACGGGGATGGCCGGGTTCAACCGGGTGTGGGATTCGCCGGCGAACCTCCCCAGCCTGGAGGAGGTCATGGCGCCCGATCGCTGGCTCGCCCGCGTCGGGCCCCCGGCGACGCCCGACTAGGAGCCCGTCATGCCTCCGCGACCTCCAGCGGTGGCTCGGGTCCTCGAACGCGTCACCGCCACGTCGCGCGAGCACGGCATGTTCGCGCCGGGCGATCTCGTGATGGTCATGCTCTCCGGGGGACCCGACTCGACCTGCCTGCTGCACTCACTGCACCTGCTGCGGCGCCTGCTGAAGATCCGCCTCACCGCCGTACACCTCGACCACCGCCTGCGGCCGGACAGCGGGAAGGACGCGGCGTACGCGAAGCGGCAGGCCGAGGCGCTGAAGGTGCCGTTCGTCCTGCGGACGGCGACGGCGGCGCCGAAGCGGGGGGAGTCGGTGGAGGCGTGGGCCCGGACCGTCCGCTACGCCGCCGCGACCGACGCTGCCCGGGAGGCCGGCGCGGCGCGCGTGGCGGTGGGGCACACGCTCGACGACCAGGCGGAGACCGTGCTGATCCAGCTGGTTCGGGGCGCAGGCCCCGAGGCGATCGCCGGCATGCGGCCGGCGGGCAAGCTGATCGTCCGGCCGCTGTTCGACGTCCGACGGAACGAGGTCCTGGCGTTCTGTCGCGCCCTGCGCCTCCGGCCCCGACGCGACCCCACGAACGCCGACACGGGCTACCTCCGCAACGCGATCCGCCTGGAGGGCCTCCCCGCGCTCGAGCGCGCCACCGGCCGCGACGTCCGCGGCCCCATCGCGCGGTCGGCGCGACTCCTGCAGCAGGACCTCGACCGGTTCGGCCCGGCCGTGCAGGCCGCGACCCACGCCTGGGAGCGCACCGACGACGGCTGCCTGCTGTTCCTCCAGCGGTTCCCCGACGAGGCGTTCCACGCCCGCCTCGTGGCCTCGGTGCTCCGCGATGGCCTTCTCGGTGACCGGGCCCCCCAGCTCGCGGAGCACCGAG
>DATLUW010000433.1:0-2926 GCA_035577825.1 Actinomycetota bacterium
AATCGCGCGACCAGGCGCTCGAATACGGCGCTGACGCGTTCCTCCAGAAGCCGCTCGACCCCCTGCAGCTCGTTTCGACGGTCAAGGACCTGCTGGGAGACAGCGCCTTCCTGCGCCAGGGGGTGCCGGCGTCGTGACCGACCGGGTCTCGAGCGGCTCCGAGCGAATGGATTCGATCCTGGGTGGCGGGTTGCCGAGCAACGGGATCAATCTGGTGATGGGACTTCCCG
Organism: Actinomycetota bacterium; assembly: GCA_035577825.1. Lineage (GTDB taxonomy): Bacteria > Actinomycetota > UBA4738 > UBA4738 > JACQTL01 > DATBHM01. The sequence continues at coordinate 231 of DATLUW010000433.1, forward strand.
GATCGGGCAAGACGATCCTTGCCCAGCAGTACGCGTTCCACAATGCGACGCCGGAACGCCCCGCGATGTACCTCTCCACCGTCTCCGAGCCGCTCGACAAGATCCTGAGGTACGGCCAGACCCTCAGCTTCTTCGACCCGGGGGCCGTCGGCACGTCGGTCTTCTACGAGGACCTCGGAGGAGTCCTGAACGAGAAGGGTCTTCCCGGGATCCTCGACAGGATCCGCGACCTGCTCAAGGAGCGGCGCCCGGGAATGATCGTGATCGACAGCTTCAAGGCACTGCATCCGTACGCGCAGCGGGACGAGGACTTCCGTCGGTTCCTCCACGATCTGGCCGGCCGGCTCTCCGCGTTCCCGGCGACCTCCTTCTGGGTCGGCGAGTACGACGACGACGAGAGCGCCGGATCGGCCGAATTCGCGGTGGCCGACGCGATCCTATGGCTCTCCACTGAGCGGCTCGGGCCGCGGGAGATGCGCTCTTTCCGCGTGCTCAAGCTCCGTGGCAGCGACTTCCTGTCGGGCAAGCACGCCTACCGGGTCTCCCGGGACGGCCTCGACGTCTTTCCCCGGTTGGCCGACCCGGCCGATCAGGAGGGATACGATATGTCCGAGGTCAGGCTCTCCTCGGGCATCGCGATCCTCGACCGGATGCTCGGTCGCGGGTACTGGCCCGGAGCCTCGACGCTCGTGGCCGGCCCCTCGGGATCGGGCAAGACCCTCATGGGCCTGCACTTCATCTTCGACGGGGCTCGGAACGACGAACCCGGCGTCATCGCCACCCTCCAGGAGAATGCGGCCCAGCTCGAGCGGATCGTCAACGGATTCGGCTGGTCCCTCGACGAACAGGGCGTGGAGCTGATGTACCGGGCGCCGGTCGACCTGTATCTGGACGAGTGGGTCCATGAGCTCCTGGAGACCGTCGAGCGAACGGGCGCCCGCCGAATCCTGATCGACAGCTTGGGGGATCTCCGGGCGACGTCCACCGACGAGACCCGATTCCGCGAGTACATCTACTCCCTGCTGCAGCGCTGCGCGCGCCAGGGGGTCACGGTGATGATGACCCAGGAGGTCGGTGAGCTCTTCGGCGTCACGCGCCTGTCGGAATTCGGGATCTCGCACGTCTCCGACAACGTTGTCCTCCTGCAGTTCATCAGGGGCGACTCCCGTGTGAAGCGCGGGCTGACGGTGATGAAGACACGAGCGAGCGCCCACGACCCGCAGATCCGGGAATTCGAGATCACGTCGGACGGCTTCGTCGTCGGGGACCAGTTCTCCCCCGACCTCGACCTGACGTAGCGGGCGAGCTCGGCCGGACGGGCACGAACATCCCGGACACTATGCTCGTCCGACCGGCGTCGGCCGGGTGAAGGAGCAATGCGTGTTCGGCAAGGTCCTGATCGCGAACCGCGGGGAGATCGCCGTCCGAGTGGCCCGTACCTGCCGGGAGCTCGACGTTGCCACGGTCGCCGTGTACTCCGACGTGGACGCCTCCTCCCGCCATGTCGCCGCGTGCGACGAAGGCGTTCACCTGGCGGGCGTGTCCTCGACCGAGACCTACCTGAACCTCGACGCAGTGATCGCCGCGGCGCGGTCGACGGGCGCCGAGGCGGTGCATCCCGGCTACGGGTTCTTCTCCGAACGGGCAGATGCTGCGGAGGCGTTCCTGGACGCGGACCTCGTGTGGATCGGACCACCGCCGGCGGCGACCCGGGCGGTGGGCGACAAGGTGTCGGCGCGGCGCCTCGCGACGGACGCCGGCGTACCGGTGGTGCCCGGGACGCTCGACCCGATCGAGGACGGGGGCCAGGTGAAGGCGTTCGGCCACGAACACGGATGGCCGGTCGCGATCAAGGCGTCCGGCGGCGGCGGCGGGCGGGGGCTGAAGGTCGCCCGCACCGCAGACGAGGCCGAAGCGGCGCTCGAGTCCGCCGTTCGCGAAGCCGAGGCGCACTTCGGTTCCAGCGAGGTCTACCTCGAGCGGTATCTCCAACGCCCCAAGCACGTCGAGGTGCAGGTGCTGTCGCCGGCGCCCGGCCGGGCGCTGTGGCTCGGCGCGCGGGACTGTTCGCTGCAGCGTCGCCACCAGAAGCTCATCGAGGAGACGTTGTCTTTGCTCTATCCGGCGATCGTCCCGCAGATGGGCGCCGTCGCAGTCCGGGTCGCCGACGCGTGCGGCTACGTGAACGCCGGCACCGTCGAGTTCTTGGTGGACGAGGACGGTTCGTTCTACTTCCTCGAGGTGAACGCCCGCCTCCAGGTGGAGCACACGGTGACCGAGGAGGTCACCGGTCTCGACCTCGTGGCGTGCCAGCTGCGGATCGCGGCCGGCGAGGACCTGGGCCTCGTGCAGTCCGACTTTGGACCCGGCGGCCGGCACGAGCCGCGCGGCCATGCCATCGAATGCCGGATCAACGCCGAGGACCCGGCGCGGGACTTCGCACCGGGGCCTGGCCGGATCACGGCCTACGCCGAGCCGGCCGGGCCGGGCATCCGCGTCGACTCGGGGTTCGGCGAGGGCGACGAGGTCCCCGGCGCGTACGACAGCCTGGTGGCCAAGCTGATCGTCCACGCGGGGACGCGCGAGGAGGCCCGCCGGCGGATGCTCCGGGCGCTCCGCGAGTTCCGCATCGGGGGCATCCCGACGACCATCCCGGCGCACGTCGCGCTGCTCGAGCTGGAGGAGTTCGTCGACGG
>DATLUW010000434.1:0-2511 GCA_035577825.1 Actinomycetota bacterium
GCGTCCACGACAACGTCGCGACCGGGGCGGATCTCGCCAGGGGCGGCGGGATCTACTCGCACGCCGGGCGCCTGAATCTCACCGCCTCCTCGGTGGTGAGGAATCGAGCGCTCGCCGACGGCGACAACTCGGTGACCGCACGGGGCGGCGGGATCTATTCCTCGGGCCCGGTCACCCTCGTCGGTTCGACCGTGGGGTCGAACCGGGCCTCGGCCATCTCGTCCGCGGCTTCGGCGTTGGCGTCCGGCGGCGGCGTCTTCGACAAGGCCGGCGCGGTGAAGCTCACCTCGTCCCACGTCGACGGCAACCGCGTGCTCGCGAAGGGGATGAACGACCAGTACGCGTACGGCGGTGGTCTGTACGACGCCACCACCTCCCCGCTCACGATCGCGGGCTCGACGCTGTCCGGCAACTCCGTCACCTCGATCGAGGGCGCCAGCGGCACCGCGCTCAGCCGCGGCGGTTCGATCTTCGTCTCGGTGACGACGGCGACCGTGTTCGGCTCGAAGTTCCTGGCGAACCGGGCGATCGGCACGTCCGCCTCCGGACTGTCGGAGGTGCGCGGGGGCGCCGTCTTCGTCGCAGCCACGAAGACCACCGTGACCTCCACGCGGGTCGCGGGCTCCCTGCTCTTCGCGTACGGCCCCATGGGGGCGAACGCCGATGGCGGAGGCATCTTCATCCAGTCCGGCACGCTCGCCGTGACCGGGTCCTCGGTCACCACCGGAACGGTCGATGCCCGGGCGGTCGGTCCCGCCACGGCCGACTGCGGCGGGATCTACCAGGGCGCGGCCGAGCTCCTGACGCTCTCGAGGTCGACGCTCGACCGCAACCACCTCTCGGCGGATTCCGGTGCGGACGAGGCCAACACGTTCGGCGCGGGCGCGTGCGCCGGCGGACCGGTCACGGTCACGGCCTCGACGGTCAGCCGGAACACCGGCCTCGCGAAGGCCGCCGACGCGGTGGCCCGCGCTCGCGCCGCAGGGCTCTACCTCACCAGCTCCACAGACCAGGGAACGATCACGAACTCGACGATCGCCGGCAACGTGGTCACCGCCAAGGAGACGGGAACGGGTTCGATCAAGCCGTTCGGCGCGGGGATCGACACGCTCATGTCGGGGCTCGAGCTCACCGCGGTGACCGTGGCCGGGAACAAGGTGGCCGGCACCGGGACGCCGAGCTTCCCGCCCTCCGGCGCCGGCATCTTCGTGGAGGGAGGCGCGGCGACGCTCGAGGGGACGATCCTTGCCCGCAACACCGCGCAGGCCGCGGAGGCCGACTGCGTCGGCACGGTGAACTCGAACGGCCATAACCTGGTTCAGAAGGCCCCGGCGCTCTGTGCCTTCACGAAGAAGCCGAGCGACAAGACGAACGTCGATCCCAAGCTGGGGCCGCTCCAGCCCAACGGCGGGCCCACGGAGACCATGGCCATCGCCGCGACCAGCCCTGCACTCGATGCGATGCCGGCCGCCGCCTGCGTGGTGACCAAGGACCAGCGGGGCGTTCACCGGCCGCAGGGCGCGGGCTGCGACATCGGAGCCTACGAGCGGACCTGACGGTGCCTTCGCCGTCCTGGCGTTGGGAGCTAGTCGCGGCTCGACCCCCGACCGTTCGCGCGCCCGCCGGAACGCCTCCCACCCCGCCGAGTCCGAGCGGCCCCACGCCGCGAGGATCTCCGCCGTCTCCTCCGACCGGCAGTTCCCCGCGTATCGCTCCATGCCGAGCAGCTCGAACGCCTGCCCCAGATCGACGGCGATCCGCTGGTGCTCGTCAGCAGAGGTGAGGAACTTCCTGGGCAGCACGTACCACAGGAACTCCTGCAGCCGCGACTGCGAGTCCAGAGATCGCGCTACACGTTTTCACCCCGCAAAGGATCGATCCATGAGAGGAAGGTTGCTTGGAACGCTGCTGTTGACCGGTTCGGCGCCGGGATGACAGGGTTCGCCGCCACCGGGAACGGACATGGACGAGGGAGGGGGAGGTTTGCGACGCGCTGCTGTCCGGCTCGCCATCGTCGTTTCGACCATCGCTGCTGCGTTCGGGGCCGCCGCGCCGGAGGCGGGCGCGCACGGCAACGGGGTGATCATCGTCCCGCGCCAGCTCGCCGGCCGCCCGGCTCCCCACCTCGACGCGAGCTGCGAGTCGGATTACCGACGGTCGGGCAACGCCCGGCCGATCCTGTACCGGCCCCGCTACGACGGACCGCCCGCGACGGTCTCACTGATCACGACCGCCTACGACCTGTGGGTCTGCATCCAGGGCCTGTCGCGGCGCCCCAACGGCTCGACCACCGACCCGTACGTCTCGCTCGTCTTCGACACCGACCACAACGGTGGCGCGGCACCGGACGGTCATGACATCAACCTCGCCCTCAGCGAGGACGGCACCAGGACCGAATACCGAGGCAACGGGACCGGGTTCGTTCCCCAGCCGTTCCCGTCGCTGTGGAGCGCCCGCACCGATCGCTCGCAGGAGGTCACCTGGAACGCGGAATTCAGCATCGACCTGACC
>DATLUW010000435.1:0-5434 GCA_035577825.1 Actinomycetota bacterium
GTATGCCACATCGAACGGCTCCGCGACGGCGCCGAACGACTACCACCCCGTGTCCGGCACCCTGCACTTCTCCGACGGCCAGAAGACGCGGACGTTCGCGATCCCGATCGTGGACGACACCCGACACGAGCCGGCCGAACGGTTCACCGTGCGCCTCAGCGACCCGGGCGGCGGCGCCGCTCTCGGGGTTCCGACGAGCGCGCAGGTGACGATCCGCGCGAGCGACTAGCCCGAGCCCCGACGCGCCGTGTGTGCTCACCTCGTCGGAGAAGTCCGGGCGAGCGCGCCGGACTATGCTGAGCTCGTGCCGGGCGACGAAGAAGGCGACCGACCGTTCTGCGACATGGGCGTCATGGGGTGCAACGAGGTCCCCATGGAGTTCCGCCGGAACATGCAGGCACTCGAGGTCGGCGAAACCATCGAGTTCGTCGTGCGCGATCCCTCCGCCAAGGAGGACCTTCCCCCGCTCGCGCGGATGATGGGACACCGGATCGTCTCCGAGGAACACCTCGACGACGGCGCCCTGGCGATCGTGATCGAGCGGGCCAGGTAGGGAGGCGCCATGTCGGAGAAGCTGCTGTTCACCTGCACCCACGCGAAGGACGATCCCGAGCGTGCGATCCTCCCGTTCGTCGCCGCGAACACCGCGGCCGTCGCGGGCCTCGAGGCCGTCGTCCTCCTGACAATCGAGGGCGTGTGGCTCGGGACGACGGGCGGCACGGAGGGCATCGAGAAGGACGGGTTCCCCCAGTTGACGTCTCTGTACGAAGAGTTCGTCGCGAACGGTGGCGAGGTGTGGCTCTGCGGGACCTGCGCGAAGCCGCGCGGGATCACCGAGGATCAGCTGGCGAAGGGCGCCAAGATCACCGGCGCGGCGAACATCATCGAGCACATCGTCGGCGGCGCGAAGCCGATCTCGTTCGCCTGATCTCAGGATCCCGTCCCGTCGCCCCGCAGGAGATCGGCGACCTCGGAGCCCGTCCGGAACCTGGACCGAAGATCCTCGTCGGGAAGCGAATCCGCTATGTAGCGGACGATCCCACGCGCCTCCTCCCTCAGACTCCGTGCCAGCGCGGTGTCGCCGACCCTCCGGGCCTCCACCGAACCAGCCAGACAAGCCCGCCAGAGCAGCGTTCGGTCGCCGGCCCGTCGTGCCAGCTCGAGCGAAGCGGCCGCCCCGCCATCACGGCCGGTTTGAGCGAGCGCCCATCCCGCGAGGGCCTCGGCGCCGGGGCACCCGGCCGCGACGCCGTCCAGGAGCCATGCCGCCGCATCCGACATCGCCGCTTCGTCCCCGGCCGCGCTCCACGCGAGGATCTCGATGCGTCCGGCCGCGATCCGCGAGAGCAGCAGGTCATCCGACGCGGAACGGGCGTGTGCGAACCGGGCCGTCGCGCGCTCACGCTTCCCGCCGGCGACGTCGAGCCAGCCCCGGGCGGCCAGACGGATCGAGCGGAGATACGGCGCGGTGGCCGGCGCGAGCGCATCGACCGCGTCGAGATCCACGGCTGCGCGCTCCGGGGCACCCAGCTCCTGCGCGAGCATGACGCGGCCCAGCCGCGCGGCGATCTCGCCCCGGGTCGCTCCGCCCGAGACCGCTGCGTCGACGGCGTCGCCAAGGAGCGCCAGGCTCCGACCGAGGTCGCCTCGGGTCATGGCGACGAGCGCGAGGCCCGCGAGGGGGAACGGCTCATCGCGCCCGATCCCGAGGTCGCGGGCTCCCGCCAATGACGTGTCGAACAGCGCCTCGGCCCCGGTCGGATCACCCATCAAGAGCTGCAGGAAGCCGAGCATCTGGGCCACCGAGTCCGCCGGCGGTCGATGGCCGAGCCCCAACCACAGTCGCCGGGCGCGTTCGCCGTCTTCGATCGCCCGGTCGAAGGGGCCCTGACACAGGCCGATCTCGGTCAGGCCGGTTCGTGCGTAGGCCTCCGCCTCCAGGTCGCGAGCTTCCCGTGCGATCCGGAGCGCCTCGTCGTGATTCGTTCGCGCCCGCGCGCCATCCCCGCGGTCCCACGCGAGCGCACCCGCCAGGCACTTCACGCGGGCTTCGAGGTATTGGAACCCGGCCTCCCGGGCGGCTTCGAGGGCGAGCGGGATGACGGCCTCCGCGTCCTCGGGTCGTTCGAGCGATCGGAAGACGTTGGCGAGCGCGGCCAGCTCCTGCGCCGCGAGCCACGGGTGTTGCTTCGCCCGGGCGATCTCCAGCGCGCGTTCGTAGTCGGCGCGCGCCTCCTCGTATCTGCCCAGCTGCTCTAGGGCTTCGCCGCGACTGTGGAGGAGCTCCGCGCGAACGCTCGAGGTTCCCCCCGTGGGAGCCTGTTCGGCAGCGGTGGCGGCGACCTCGTACCACCGGATCGCCTCCTCGGCCGCGTATACCCGTCGATGCCGGTGACCGGCGAGCATCGCGAACCGCGCGGTCCGTGCCGGGTCGCCGGCGACCTCGGCGTGATGTGCCATGAGCTCCGCGAACTCCTCGTCGCGGCCGCTGGTGCCTCGTTCCATCCAGTCGAGCACCGAGCGATGCGCGGCCGCGCGGCGGGAGCGGGGGATGCTCCGGTACGCCACCTCACGCGTCAGGGCGTGCTCAAAGGTGAACTCGGAAGCGCCCTCGATCGAGCTCGTTCGCCTGAGCCGGATGAGGCCACGCGCCATCAGCGCGTCGATCGCGCTCTCGACATTCGCGTCGCTCAGCGCTTCGGGCCCGGGGACCCAGAACGTCCTGCCCACGACGCTCGCCATCTGGATGACCCGCTTCTCCGGCGTCTGGAGGCGGTCGATCCGAGCCGCGATCGCGGTCTGGACCGTGTCGGGCATCGCGGCGCCGATGTCGGCGGACGCGACCCATGTCCCACCTCGCCGCGTGATCGAGCCCTCCTCCCTGAGCATGTGGACCAGCTCACGCGCGAAGAACGGGTTCCCGCCGGCCCGCTCCGCGATCGTGCCGGTCAGCTCGGGGTCCGCCGGTCCCTCCAAGGCCCCCCCGACGAGCAAAGCGCTCTCCGAAGGGGACAGTGGAGTCAGATCGAAGGTCGACATCGAGGCCCCGCGGGTCACCCACGCCGGCCGGCGCTCCAGCAGCTCGGGCCTGGTCGGGCACAGGAAGAGGACGGGAGCGGCGATCCGATCCAGCAGGTGGTCGACGAGGTCGAGCAGGGCGTCGTCCGCCCAGTGGAGGTCCTCGATCCAGGCGATCAATGTGCCTCGCGACGCCAGGGTCGAGAAGTACTCGGACCACGCGGCGGTGATCATGCGCAGCGCTGCTTCACGCCCCACACCGGCCAGCGGATCCGGGTCGATCGGGATGCCGATGGACGACAGGAGCGTGGGAAGCGTGGAGCCGTAGCCGTTCGACGTGCCGAGGCGACGCCCGATCCGCGCGCGGGCCTTGGACTCGATGACCTGGGGTGGATCGCTGTCGAGGATCGACGCATCGCTCTTCACGATCTCCGCGAAGGGCCACAGGTACAGCCCGCTCCCGTAGGGGAGACAGCGGCCCCGCACCGCCGGGACTCCCGCGGCGTCCGCGAATTCGAGCAGGAGCCTGCTCTTCCCGATGCCGGCCGGGCCGACGACCGTCACCAGGTGCGGACGTCCCTCGCGCTCGCACCGTCGAAGGAGCGCGTCGAGCAGTGCGAGCTCATCGGTCCTGCCGACGAGCGGCTGGTCGCGGGCCTCCCTCGGGGTGGGCGCCTCCCCCACGACCAGCCACGCATCTATGGGCCCGGGAACACCCTTCAACTCCACGTCGCCGAGCCGGTCGAAGACGAAGGATCGAGCGGCGTCCCGATGCGTCCGGCCGCCGACGATCACCCGGCCGCGAGGAGCGACCGACTGCAGCCGCGCGGCGATCGACGTCGTCTCTCCCGTCACCAGGGCTTGGGACGAATCACCGGCAGCGGCAACCACCTCGCCGGTGTGGATCCCGATCCGCAGGGCGAGCTCATCGCCGAGCTCGGCCGCGAACTCGCCGTTCAGCTCCACGAGCTCCGCCTGCATCGCCAGGCCGGCGCGCACGGCCCGCTCTGGGTCGTCCTCGTGCGTCACCGGCGCGCCGAAGATCCCGACGACCGCGTCGCCGATGAACTTCTCGACGATCCCTCCATGCCGGTCCAGCACCCCGGACATGGCCTCGAAGTACGCCGTGTACAGCCTCCGGAGGTCCTCGGGATCGAGACTGGTCGCGAGCTCCGTCGATGCGACCAGGTCGGCGAACAGGACGGTGACGATCTTGCGCTCCTCGGAGGGCGGTATCTCGCCGGTCGCAGGGAGGGCAGCGCCGCACTCGCCGCAGAAGCGGAGCCGGGGAGGCATCGGGGCGGAGCACGAGGGGCATCTGCGAGTGAGCGGGCCCCCGCACGTCCCGCAGAACCGGAATGCGTTGGGGTTCGGCGCCCCGCAGGCCGGACAGTCGATGGATGCTCCCTCATCCACGGAAGCAGTCTGACGCACCAGGGCAACCGGATGGAAGGAACTCGCGGGTCATTGCCGAAACCGAGATGGCCCGCGTGAGCGGCGTTGCTCGATCAGCCTGTTGTCGGGATCGGCTCGCAGACAACGTCACGTCAGGTCTGCGCCGTAGACCCACGACACGAACACGACCTCGCGCCCATCGGGATCTCGGAACGTCACGCCGCCATTCGCGTCCCAGTAGGGGTGCTGCGAAGTGGGCTCCACCCCAGCCGCCGCCATCCTGGCGACGAGGCGCTCCCGCGCCGCAGCGTCGGGCAGGTAGAACACCAGCATGTCGATGCGACCTGATGGGATGCTCGGCTCGGTCGACCTGACGATCTCGAGGTGCGCGGGGGCATCGGGCAGGCCGAAGATCGTTCCGTCCTCTCCGTAGCTCCGCTCGAAGCTCTCGAGCACCGGGAGCCCGATCACGTCGCGATAGAACCGGACCGTCCGGTCGTAGTGAACGCTTGCCCGGGCAACGCGAACCGCCCCGACCGGAAGGTGTTCGGGCCAGCGGCCAACTGCCTCGGGAGGGCTGGACATTCCGCCCAGTCTAGGCCGAAGGATTCCGGCCTCCCCGAGCGACGAATTCAGCGGTACGTTGCATTGGCGGCGTTGGGAGTGATCCGACGGGGAGGCCGGTCGCCGCTTCCGATGGCGGAGCGGGGTGGCTAGCCGCCGGCGTCGCCCAAGGCCTCGACGCCGGGTTGCCGCGTCGGGATTCGCTTCGCGAACAGGAGCGCGGCCATCGCGATGATCGCGAGGAGGGCGAGCGCCGAGCGGAGCCCATCCAGCCGGGCGCGCTCGTTCACATCGACGATCTCCTGGGTGGTCTTCGCATCGACCCCGGACGTCTCCAAGGCCGCCTCGAGCTGGGCGTCCGAGACGAACGGCACCCCGCTCGAGAGCTCCACGCTCGCCTGGGTGCTGACCGACTCCGGCACATCGGGGTTCTGGGCGATGCCGCTGAGGAACGAGG
>DATLUW010000436.1:0-4661 GCA_035577825.1 Actinomycetota bacterium
CGGGCAGTGCTGAAACCCCCGGTCTTCGCCGGACGGGGTTCCCGATCGATCGGGGCGGATGTCTCGCGTGCATCCATCAGGCGCGTCGGGCATGCTGCGTCCAATCGACCCGAAACACAAGCCCCCCGGGTTGGCCGATCCGGTGCCGCTCGGGGACACGAAGGGAGCCGAGATGGAGCAGCGGATCACGGCGGTGACGCTCGGTGTGGCCGATCTGGAGCGGTCGGAGACGTTCTACCGGGCGCTCGGGTGGGAGCGGGTGAACGACGACGCGGAGGTGGCGTTCTTCCAGGCCGGCGGCATGGTGCTCGCGCTCTGGAGCCGCGCGTCGCTCGCCGAGGACGGCGGCGTCGAGGACCCCGGCGGGTGGGGCGGCGTGACGCTGTCGCAGAACGTGCGGTCGCCGGAGGAGGTCGACGCGATCGTCGCCGCGGCGCGCGAGGCCGGGGCGGCCGTGGGGCACAAGCCCGGGAAGACGTTCTGGGGCGGGTACGCGGCGGTGTTCAGCGATCCGGATGGGCACACGTGGGAGATCGCGCACAACCCGTTCTGGGGGCTCGGGGAGGACGGCTCGGTCCGGGTCCCCAGGTCGAACTCGTAGCGCCCCTCAGGACGTGACGAGGTCCGCCTCCTGGCGGAACGTCCCCGTGTTGTGGATGGGCGGGCTCGGCGTCGAGCTCGAGGTCGTGATCACGATCGAGTAGTCGCCGCTGACGGTGCTCCGGACGACCCGGTCGTTCGACGTGTCGACGAACGACGTCATCGTGACGTGCTCGGTGCCCCGCCACGCGACGAACCCCGCCGGCGCCGTGCCGCCCGCCAGCTTCGCCACCTGGGCGGTGTCGCCGCGGAGGTCCCACACCTCGTTCAGGTCGCTCCGCACGACCGCGACGTGGACGCCGTTCACCGTGTCGAACCGCGTGAGCGACGCCGTCCCGCCGAGCCGGGTCTCGCCGGATCCGTACGGCATCGCCTGCGTGGCGCTCACGTCCCAGGAGTCGCCCGGCGAGACCCCGTCCGGCGACACGATCGGCAGCAGCGGGTCGAGCAGGCCGAAGACCGTCCCGTCCGGCGTGGCAATGAGCAGCACCGACTGCCGGAACGCGCCGTCGCTCGCCACCTGCACGGTCTGGCTTCCGAGCGCCCCGAGGTGCTGCGGGTCGCCCGACTCGCCCGTGATCGTCGCCGCCCCGGCCCTGGCCACCATCGTGGCTGCGCCGTTCGACGCGACCCCGGTGACGTCGAGCCCGAGCGTCGTCGTGGTCGTCACGTCGTACCGGGTGTCAGCGTTGGTGTTCGTGCCGCGATCGCGGACGGTCATCCGGTACTCGGTATGGTCGCCGACGGCGAACCGGTACCCGAGGTCCGCCGAGCCGCCGCCGCCCCGGATCACGAGGTACAGGATCGCGCCGATGCTCACCACCGCGATCAGCGCCATGTCGAACGGGGTCGGTCCCCATTTGCGCTTCGGCTCCGGCGTCGCGGCTGCACCGGCCTGCGCGTCGCCGTTCCCGCTGGTCGCCATCGGACGGCGAGCCTACCGGGCGCCTCCGCGTTGCACCGCTGGGCCGCCGTCGTGGCAGTCGGTGGTGTTGACTGGCCGGCCGGTCGTCCCGGAGACTCCGCCGGGCATCCGTTCGGATCGGGGAGGGATCGAGTGCTGGCGTTCACGCTCTACAGCTGGCTGAAGTCGTTCCATGTGCTCATGGCGGTCGTCTGGGTCGGCGGCAACGTCGCGATGCAGATCGTCGCCACCCGCGTGAACCGCTCGGGGAACCGGCAGTTCGCCTACGAGCTGACCCAGCAGTTCGAGTTCGTGGGGACGCGGATCTTCACGCCGGCCTCGCTGCTCCTGCTGATCCTCGGCATCTGGATGGTGGCGATCGGTCCGTGGAACTTCGGGATGCTGTGGATCGACCTCGGCATCGCGATGTTCCTGTTCTCGTTCGTGTCGGGGGCGTTCTACCTCGGGCCGCACCTCAAGAAGCTCAAGGAGACGGCGGACCGCGAGGGGCTCGAGGCGCCGGCCGTGAACGCGATCATCAAGAACATCTTCGTGGTGAGCCGGATCGAGCTGGTGCTGCTCATCCTGATCGTGTTCGACATGGTGCTGAAGCCGGGGGCGTGAGCGAGCCCGGCTGGCCTGCGAGCCTGGAGGTCCGGCCCGCCACGGCGGCCGACGTCGAGGCGATGACGGCGGTCTTCGCGGCGGGGGAGCTCGCGGCGAACGGGACCGTCGACGTCGACGCGGACGACGTCGCGACCGACCTGAAGGCGCCGCTGCTGGCCTCGCCCGACCACGCGATCGTGGTGGCGGACGGAGTCGACGTCGTGGCGACGGGGCTCCTCCACGCCGGCCACGGCGGGGTGTGGGCCTGCGTGCAGCCGGATCACCGGGGGCGGGGGATCGGTTCTGCGCTCCTCGCGTGGACCGAACGGACGGCGAGCGCGGCCGGCGTGGCGAAGGCCCGGCAGTCCCTGAGCGATTCGGATACGACGGCCGTCGCGCTGCTGTCGGCGAACGGGTACTCGCCGATGTGGACGTCGTGGCTGCTCGAGTACCGGATGACCGACGACCCGCCCGCTCAGCCGGACCCGCCCGAGGGCATCGCCATCCGGCCGTTCGCGGAGCCGGCGGACGAACGGATGGTCTACCGGCTGATCCAGGACGCGTTCGGCGAATGGGAGAACCACATCCCGCAGACGTTCGAGCAGTGGAGGGCGTTCGGGGTCGACCGGGGGACCTTCGATGCGCTGCTGTCGCCGGTGGCCGAGGACGTTGAGTCCGGCGAGGTCGTCGGCGTGGCGCTCTGCCTCACGTACGAGGAGGACGAGGGCTACGTTCACCAGCTCGCCGTGCGCGCCGATCACCGCAACCGGGGCATCGCCAGGGCGCTGCTGCTGACCGCCTTCGGTGGGTTCCACGACATGGGCCGCCGCTCGGTCACGCTGGGGACGGACTCGCGCACGGGCGCGCTCCCCATGTACGAACGCGTGGGCATGCTCGTCCGGCGCTCGTACACGGCGTACGGCAAGGAGCTCGGTGCCGAACTACGGGACGATCAGCCAGGCGGCTGAGGTCTCCGGTCCTCGGCGATCCACGCCACCTCGTACGGCCCGAGCCGGAACACGTCCTCAGCCGCCACGGACCGGCCCGCCAGGAGGTCGATCCCTTCGGGAGCCGGGACGGTCTGTTCGTCCGTCGTGAGGTTGACGAGGCACCGGACCCGGCCGGTCGCGTCCGAGCCGCGCTCGAGCGCGAGCACCCCCGAAGGAGCTTCCAGGACGCGTTGTGGTGAGTCCGGACGGAAGGCAGGGTGCGAGCCCCGCGCACGGAGCAGGCGCACGGTGCCGTCGAACACCCGGCGGGCGCGCGACCGCGGGTCGCCGAGCTCGGTCTCCAGCGCCGCACGCTCGAACCGCCGGCGGTTGATCCGCCGCGGGATGCCGCTCGCGTTCGCGGCCTCGCGGTCGTTCGGCGTCCCGAACAGGCTGTGCACGTAGATCCCGGGCACCCCCGCCAGCGCGAGCATGATCGAGCTCGCCGCGAGGTGCCGGTCGATCCCGAGCGACTCCGGCTCGCCGGCGTTCGGGTCGGACAGCGCGTCGAACAGCGTCGAGTTCAGCTCGTAGGGCCGCGGCCCGAACGGCGTGTCGCGCATCGTGACCAGCCCGCCGTGGCGGCGGACCCGCTCGACCATCTCCGCGATCTCGGCCTCGGGCAGGATCCCGTGGGCCGGCATCAGTCCGATGCCGTCGTGCGTCGCGAGTATGTCCAGGTACGCGCACCCCGGCGGAGCCGGTTCGAGCTCGGAGATCCACGGCGACAGGCGTTCGGCCGTTCCGAACATCAGCGCGTGCAGCACGAGCGGCGGCAGCGAGAACTGGTACACGGCGTGCGCCTCGGCCGCGCCGTCACCGAAGTACGCGACGTTGTCGGGCTGGGGGACGTTCGTCTCGGTGACGACGGCCGCGCCCGGCGCCGCCGCGTCGACCGCGGAGCGGACGGCCCGCACGAGGTGGTGGGCGCCGGCGAGGTTGAGGCACGAGGTGCCCGGCTCCTTCCACGTGTAGCCGACCGCGTCGAGCCGCAGCAGCGTCGCCCCGCTGCCGAGGATGTCGAGCACGACCTCGAGCATGCGGGCGAGAACGGCGGGCTCGGCGTAGTTCAGGTCGACCTGATCGGCGGAGAACGTCGTCCACAGCAGCCGTTCGCCCGCGCTCGACGGGAACGGCGTGAGGAGCGGCGTCGTCCGCGGCCTGACGACGCCCGAGAGGTCGGTGCCGGGTTCGACCTCGAGGAAGTGCCGTCCGAACGCAGGGTCACCGCCCAGGAACCCGGTGAGCCACGGGTGGGACGCCGACACGTGGTTCATCACGACGTCGAGCATCACATCGAAGTCCCGAGCGATCGCGGCGACGTCGTCCCAGTCCCCGAGCGCCGGGTCGATCGAGGCGAAGTCCTCCACCGCGTAGCCGTCGTCCGACGACCACGGGAACACCGGCAGCAGGTGGACGGCCGACACGAGTCCGGCGAGCCGGTCCCGGAGGAACCCGTGCAGGGCGCGGAGCGGCGCCTCGCCAGGCGCGCGGACCTGGCGAGGCGCCGCTCCGCGCCCTGCACGGGTTCCTCCGGGACCGGCAGGGCGCGGAGCGGCGCC
>DATLUW010000437.1:0-2491 GCA_035577825.1 Actinomycetota bacterium
GCGAGGAAGTGGCTCGGGTGCACCGGGGCGTTGTCCTCGTCCTCGGCCCGGGCGCGACCCTCGTCGCCCGGCACGCGGATGTGCTCGTCTACGCCGACGTGACGCGGTGGGAGATCCAGCAACGCCACCGTCGGCACGAGACCGGCAACCTTGGCGCCGAGAACGCAGCTGCGCCGGCCGGCCGGCTCTACAAGCGCGCCTACTTCGTTGATTGGCGTGCTGCCGACCGGCACCGAAACGCGATCCTCGACAGGGTCGACTACTACCTCGATTCGAATGTCCCGGGCTCGCCGCGTCTCGTTGGCGGCGAGCACTACCGGCGCGCGCTCGAGCTGACGGCACGGCGCCCGTTCCGACTGGTCCCCTTCTTCGACCCGGGCCCGTGGGGAGGCGAATGGATGCGTCGCAGGTTCGGTCTGCCAAACGACCCGCCGAACTTCGCCTGGTGCTTCGACTGCGTGCCGGAGGAGAACAGCCTGCTCTTCGACTTCGGCGGTCGGCGCGTGCACTCGCCCGCACTGCCGCTCGTGCACAGGCACCCGCTCGAGCTCCTGGGTCGCGACGTCTACGAGGCGTTCGGCGCCGAGTTTCCCATCCGCTTCGACCTCCTCGACACGTTCGAGGGCGGGAATCTCTCTCTCCAGGTCCACCCGCTTCGCGACTACATCCGCGAAAGGTTCGGGATGCCGTACACGCAGGACGAGAGCTACTACCTCCTCGACGCCAAGCCGGGCGCGCAGGTCTACCTCGGCCTGCAACCGGACGTCGACCGCGTGCAGATGGCCGCGGCGCTACACGCGGCCGGCGAAAACGGCAAGTCGTTCCCGGCCGACAGGTTCGTCGCAGCGTGGCCCGCGAGGAAGCACGACCATTTCTCGATCCCCGCCGGGACCGTCCATTGCTCGGGCAGGGACAACCTCGTCCTCGAGATCAGCGCAACGCCCTACATCTTCACCTTCAAGCTTTGGGACTGGGGCCGCGTCGGCCTCGACGGCCGGCCACGACCGATCCACCTGGAGCACGGGCTCGCGAACATCCGGTGGGACCGCACCGCCGACTGGGTCATGCGCAACCTGGTCGACCGTGTCAGGCCCGTCGCCGCCGGCGACGGCTGGCACGAGGAGTCGACGGGTCTGCATCCGCTCGAGTTCATCGAGACGCGCCGCCACTGGTTTACCGCCGCCGTCGAGCACGACACAGGTGGCACCGTCAACGTCCTCAACCTGGTCGAGGGCGCCGCGGCGGTCGTCGAGAGCCCGACGGACGCCTTTGAGCCGATGACAGTCCACTATGCCGAGACGTTCGTCGTCCCTGCGGCGGTAGGGGCCTATCGCGTCCGCCCTCTCGAAACCGCACCACCCACCCCGCTCGCGACGATCAAGGCCTACGTACGCTCGCCCGTCCCTCGTTAGCCCGGTAGAGCAGCCCACCTACGGGCGCCTACGCGCGCTACGCGCGTCTGATCACTAGAGCGGAGCCGTGGCTCGCGCGAGGTTCGCTGCGCGCGTCCGGGGCAGAGCTCCTGGTGGAGCGGTTGGTTGCTGTGGAACGGGCGCGGCCCGATGACCGGTGATGCGGTCGACCATGCCGGCGGCGGCGCCAAAGGCCGCGCCGAGGCCGGGCTGGCCCAGCACGACCCCGGTGACCGTCGTCCGCTTGCCGTCGATCCAGCGGATGGACCGGAAGGCGAAGCAGCCGCCGGCCGCCGCAGTCGAGCCGGTCTTGACGCCGACGAACCCGCTGCGGCCGAGCAATCGGTTCGTGGTGTGCACGGTGCCGGCGACCGGCAGCGTCGCGCTCGGTGTCGCGACGATGCTCGCGAACACGGGCAGCCGCATGGCCCGATCGACGAGGCGCACCTGGTCGGCCGCAGTCGACACGGTTGCGTCGTCGTAGCCGCTCGGGTCGGTGTAGCGGGTGCGCGTCATGCCCAGCGACCTGGCGGCGGCGTTCATCCGGGCGACGAAACGGCTTGCCGAGCCGGCGTCCCATCGCGCCAGAACCGCGGCGATGTTGTTCGCCGACGGCAGCAGCAGCGCCTGCAGCGCCTGCAGTTCGGTCAACTGCTCTCCGGCGGCGATGGACACGACCGACTCCTCCTGTCCGCGCCGGCGGTCGGTGTCGGCGACATCGGCGTCGGTGAGCGTGATCGACGGACCGTCCTTGCCGATCTCGAGCGGGTGGTCACGGAGCACGAGATAGGCCGTCATCACCTTCGCGACGCTGGCGATCGCAGCCGGATGCTGGTTCGGGCCGGCGTGGACCTGCGACTGTCCGATCTGGGCGGCGGCCTGGCCGTCTGCCGGCCACACCGCGCTGGGCAGCGCTTTGCCGAGCGCCGCACGGTGCTCGCTACCAGGGCCGTCGACGGGTGACGCGGGCGTCGAGGGCGACGACGCCAGCGACCAGTAGCCGAGGGCTGCGGCGATCGCCGCGACGACGACCAGCAGGACTGCGACGCGGATCTTGCGAATCCGAATCGGACGGGTCG
>DATLUW010000438.1:0-2099 GCA_035577825.1 Actinomycetota bacterium
GGGCCACTTGCGGCCCGGTCGGGCTCCCCAGACGACCTCGACGAGCTTCCTCGGCGCGACGCTCGCCGATACCGGCGCGTTCCCGCCGGACACCATGGGCGCGGTCGGCCCGACGCAGTTCGTGGTGGACCTCAACGGCCGCATCCGGAGCTTCAACAAGACGACGGGCCTGGCCGACGGCGTCCTGAACGTCGACCCTGACGTCTTCTGGGCTTCGGTGATGACCCCGACGGGCTGCAACTTCACCTCGGACCCCCGAATCCGGTACGACCGGCTGTCCGGGCGGTGGTTCTTCGTGATGATCGACGTCCCGAACTGCGACGGGAGCGCGTCGAACCGCGTCATGATCGCGGCGACCAACACGAGCACCATCACGGGCGGGACCGTGATCACGAAGTTCCAGTTCGACAACTCCGCGGTCGCACCTGCGAGCGCGGGCAGCTTCGCCGACTACCCGACCCTGGGGGTCGACTCCCAGGCGCTCTACATCGGGACGAACGTCTTCAGCGCGGTGGTCAACGGGCCGTTCCTGCGCACCGACGGCTTCGTGGTGAACAAGGCCTCCGTCCTGTCGGGCGGGCCGATCGTGGTGACGGCCTTCCGCGGGCTCGCGACGGGGGCGGGCGCGGGTCCGTTCACGCCGCAGGGCGTCGACAACTACGACCCCGCGTCGAACGAGGGGTACTTCATCGGCGTGGACAACGCCCTGTTCAGCCAGCTCGACATCCGGCGGGTCACGAACCCGGGCGGGGTGCCGTCGATCTCCTCGAACCTCCCGCTCACCGTGCCGACGACGACGTTCCCGGATTCCGGCGGGGTGCCGCACCTCGGCAATACGCTCGCGCCGAACGGCAAGCTCGACGCGCTGGACGACCGGCTGTTCGCCGCCCACATCCGCAACGGGAAGCTCTGGACGGCGCACAACATCGAAGTGAACTCGAGCGGCGTCGCCAGCTCGGTCGGCAACCGCGACGGCGTCCGGTGGTACGAGCTCACCGGCATCCGATCCGTCGACGGCTCGCCCTCCATCGTCCAGTCGGGGACGATCTTCGACAACGCGGCCAGCAACCCGAAGTACTACTGGATCCCGTCGGTCATGGTGTCCGGCCAGGGGCACGCGGCGTTCGGGTTCAGCCAGGCCGGCCTGAACAACCACGCGGACGCGGCGACCAACGGCAGGCTCGCCGGGGACACGCTCGGCACGACCCAGGCGGTGCAGGCGTACACGACGTCGACGTTCGCCTACAACCCGCCGAGCGACCCCGGGTCGCCGCGTCGGTGGGGTGACTACTCGTACACGAGCCTGGACCCGCTGGACGACATGACCATGTGGACGATCCAGCAGTTCACCAACGCGACCAATTCCTACGGCGTGCAGGTCGTGAAGCTCCTCGCGCCGCCGCCGGCGACGCCGTCGTCGGCGAGCGGGAGCGTGGCTGCCGGCCTGGCGTCGACGAGCGTCACGATCACCGGGACCTCGGCGTCGGGATCGGGCTTCTACGACCCGGGTGCGGACCTCGGCGTGACGGCCGTGCCGTTCAGTCACATCGCGGCGTCGGTCTCGGGCGGCGTGACGGTGAACAGCGCCACCTACAACAGTCCCACGTCGGTCACGCTCGACCTGAACACGACCGGCGCGTCCGCCGGGACCAAGGACGTCACCGTCACGAACCCCGACGGCCAGTCGGCGACGGGCGTCGGGATCCTCACCGTGACCGGGGCGGCCGCCGCCGATCTCGTGGTCACCAAGTCACACAGCGGCCAGGTCGAGATCGGCAAGCCGTTCTCGTTCACGATCTCGGTCAAGAACAACGGCCCCGGGGCAGCCGCGAGCGTCGACCTCGCCGATACGCTGCCCACGTCGATGACCTACAAGTCGAGCTCGACCGCCGGCGGCATCACCTGCGGGACGACGCCCCCGGTCGGCTCGACCGGGACGGTCCACTGCACGATGGCCTCACTCGCCAACGGCTCGACGGCGACCGTGACCCTGACCGTCCGGCCGACGACGACCGGGTCGATCGGGAACACGGCCTCGGTCACCTCGACCACGACGGAGGGCTCGCCGGGGAACGAGTCGTCGCTCGACACCGTGACCG
>DATLUW010000439.1:0-2077 GCA_035577825.1 Actinomycetota bacterium
CGTCACCCCGTCCGACGCCGCCGTCCTGACCGCGACGCTCCTCGCCGACGGCACCGTCGACGTCGTCGCGGTCGCGGTCGGCACCGGCGCCAGCTACACGGTGACGGCGGGCACCGTGGCGGGCGACATCTCGGGCGCGCCCCCGGAGGCGACCGACGTCGTCGTCGACCCGCGCGACGCCGTCGCGACCACCGTGCAGGTCACCCTGGGCACCCCGGCCGACCGTTAACCCCGGCCCCCGCTCCAAGATAAGGACAACCCCGATGTTCGGTCAGGTGATCCGCGCCCTCCTCTTCCTGTGCTGCATCGCGCTGGCGTTCTACCTGATCGTCTGGGTCCTGGAGCAGCTGGGCATTCGCCTGCCGCCGATGGTCGAGAAGATCCTGGTGGTCATGCTCGTCCTCGTCGCCATCCTCGTGCTCTACAACCTGTTCGCGCCCTGGCTGGGCGGGATCAACTGGTGGGGCCGCGGGCCGGGGCCGAGCATCGTTCTCGTGTTCGCCCTGGCCGCGGCGCTGGCCGCGTGCGCCCCGCCGGCCGACCGGCGGGCATGCGACGTCCTCGTGAACCCGCTGGCCTGCGCCACGTAGGTCCATGGCTGAGGCGTGGCGCTGGAACCCCAAGAAGCGCGCGGTTAACCACCTGCTGGGCGGCCCCCAGCGGCACACCGCGCTGGTGGGCGGCTCGCGCTCGGGTAAGACGGCCCTGATCTGCCGCGCGATCCTGACGCGCTCCCTCCGGGCTCCCCACTCCCGCCACCTGATGGCCCGGCTCCGGGCCAACGCGGCCCGGGCGTCCCTGTGGCTGGACACGCTCCCCAAGGTCGCCCGAGTGTGCTACCCCGGCGTTCGGCTCCAGGACCAGCGGCAGGACGGGTTCGTCCGGCTGCCCAACCGGAGCGAGATCTGGATCGGGGGCCTGGATGACAAGGACAGGGTAGAAAAAATCCTCGGCAACGAGTACGCGTCGATCTACCTGAACGAGTGTTCCCAGATCCCCTACTCGTCGGTCGAGGTCGTCCTCACCCGCCTGGCCCAGACTACCGACCTCAAGCAGCGCGCGTACTACGACCTCAACCCGGTGGGCAAGTCGCACTGGACGTACCGCCAGTTCGTGGAGCACCTCGACCCGTCCTCCCGGCTGCCGCTGGCCGACCCGGACGACTATCAGCACGCGTTCCTGAACCCGCTGGACAACGCGGAGAACCTGACGCCCGAGTACCTCGCTTCCCTGAGGAACATGCCGGAGCGTAGACGCCGTCGTTTCTTTGACGGCGTTTATAGTGAGGAGATCGAGGGTGCGCTCTGGACGCTCGAGCTACTGGAGCGCGCTCGCGGCGCGCCGACGGACGTCCCCCGCACGCTCCGCCGCGTCGTTGTCGCGGTCGACCCCTCAGGTACCGACGGGGAGGAGGACGCCCGGTCCGACGACGTCGGCATCGTCGTCGTCGGGCTCGGCTCCGACGGGGACGCCTACGTCCTCGCGGACCTGACGTGCAACCTCCCGCCTGAGGGGTGGGGCCGCCGCGTGGTGTGGGCCTACGAGAAGTACGGGGCGGACGCGGTCGTCGCGGAGGTCAACTTCGGCGGGGCGATGGTCCGCGCGGTCATCCAGGCCGCCTCTCCGAATGCCCCCGTGCCCGTCTACACCGTCCGCGCCTCGCGGGGCAAGGCGATCCGGGCCGAGCCCGTGAGCGCCCTGTACGGCGACCCCGACTCACCGGGGGGCGAGTCGGGGTCGCCGACTCTCGCCTGCCGCGTCCACCACGTCTGGGACCCCGCCCCCGCGGCCTTCGCCGACTTCGGCCGGCTGGAGGACGAGCTTCTCCAGTTCTCGACGTTCGGGTACCAGGGCACGCGGTCCCCCAATCGCGCGGACGCGCTGGTTTTCGGCGTGAGCCACCTGCTGCTGAGCGAGCAGGCGATCGCCCTCGCCGCGCCCATCATCGTCTCCTTCCGGGCGCCCAGCCCGGATCGCGGCCCGGCGCCGGTCCCGTACGAACCGCCGTCCTCGACCATCACCCTGTCTCCGGCGGAGTACTCGATGATAACCGACATCCGTGGTTGGTAACGATGTT
>DATLUW010000440.1:0-6846 GCA_035577825.1 Actinomycetota bacterium
CTCCGCGTCGACCTTGCAGTCGAAGTCGGTCGGGCATTCGACCTTGAACGAGAACGGCACCTCGGAAAGGATCGGGTCGAACCCATCGAGCGGACGGTCGTCGTTCGGCGATCGGACGAGGCGCAGCCGGTAGGTCGAGAGGTCGCCGGTCCGGTCGGTCCGAACGACCAGGACGTGGTCGGCGTCGGGAAGGCCCGGGAAGAACGCCTGGTCGGCGGCGGTGAGCGTCGCGCCGGTCGGGAGCGTGGCGACCGCCGACGCCTTCGCGGCCCAGAGCACCCGCACGGGGTTCAGCCGCGGGTCGGGCCGGACCCCGCCGTCGATGCGGGCGTTCTCGCGGGACAGGTCGTCCGGCACCTCCTTCACGCAGGAGACCAGCAGGCTCTGCTGGCGGGGGATCCCCGGCGGGGCGTCGTGGTCGAGGACCTCGAGCACCTCGATCCCGTTCAGCACCGGATGGGCCCGTACGGCCGCGAGGCGGCGCCGGTCGTCGTCGCATCGGTACTGGAGCGCCACGCCTCACACCTCGCGCCGGAACTCGACCGTCCGCTGCTCGTTGCCCTGGCGGCGCCGGTACTGCACGGCCACCTGGAGGGTCGAGTCCTCGCTCTCGACCCGGACTCCTTCCACCTGGATCGCCTCGCCGAGCCATTGCTGCAGGGCCCCCTGGACCAGGAACTGCGTCGCGGTCGCGAGCTCCTCGCTGTTCGGGGCGAACACGAGCTGGAGGACGCCGCTGCCGAACGTCGGCCGGTTGACCCGCTCGCCGGGCCCGGTGAACAGGACCTGTTCGATCATGTCGCGGACGTGGTCGTCGTCGTCGGTCCCGGCCGTCCGTCCCCGGCGGTCGACGTGGAAGGGGAAGTCGATCTGCACGCGCGCCTCCTCAGGTGGCCTTCACCCGGACCTGGGTGACGACGACGGTGAGCGGCGTGCCGGTCGGAGTGCACACGGCCTGGCCGCTCTGGATCAGGACGGGCTGGCCGCCGGCCGTCACCCGGGTGGCGCCGGTGACCCACTGCGCGCTGACGCACGGTCCGTTGCCGGATGGCGGGACGAAGGCGCACCCGGCCACGACGTACGGCGCCGACTGCGTGGTCACCGGCTGCCCCCCGACGAGCACCCGCGGGCTGGGAACGGTCGGCTGGGCCTGGCCGCCGTGTGCGCATATGACGG
Organism: Actinomycetota bacterium; assembly: GCA_035577825.1. Lineage (GTDB taxonomy): Bacteria > Actinomycetota > UBA4738 > UBA4738 > JACQTL01 > DATBHM01. The sequence goes on from DATLUW010000440.1 coordinate 1,177, forward strand.
TGGCGCCGACATGCAGGACGAACCCCGGCATCAGATCACCTCCAGGGCGCCGTTGTTGATGGACACGCTGGCCGGCGTGAGCTTCACGCTGGCCGATCCCCCGGAGATCTCGATGCCGGAAGCCGAGAACGCCAGCTTCAGCGGCATGGACACCGCCGGCGGGTTGACCTCGACGGTGAGGCCGCCGGCGCCCGGCAGGTCGCTCAGCGTCAGCGTGATCGCGTCGGTCTTGAACACCTTCATCTGGGGGACGGCCGGGGAGGCCGGCACCTCGCCGGTTCCCCAGAAGCACCCGCTCCAGATCGGGAAGTCGGTGTCGCCCCCCTCGAACTCCACCCACACGTTCGCCCCGACCGGCGGGATCGCGAACAGCCCGACCTGGGACCCCGCATACGGCGAACACGGCATCGCCCAGCTCGAGCGTCCCTCGCCGAGCACGGCGGGGCAGCTCACCTGGACCCGGCCCTGGAACATCGGGTCGACGTTGTTCTCGACCTTGCCCCGGTACTTCCCGAACCAGCTGCTCACGGGATCACCGCCGGCGTCGTCGAGCCCTGGCCCTCCCGCGAGAGCGTGAACCGCTGCTGGTAGTTCTCCCGGGTCCGGTCGATGACGTGGCTCACCCGCTTCACGTAGTAGATGCCGTCGTGGAGATAGCCGGCCCCCCGCAGCCCGACCAGGCCTCGGGGCTGGAGGAGGTCGCCGTACCGCAGCGCGTCGAGATCGCCGTCGGCCGCGAGCGAGTCCACCGAGGCGTCCAGCATCCCCTGGGCCCGGGCGAACGCCTGCGTCGTGCTGAGGCCGGTGGCGCGGAACTGCCGGGTCCGGACGTTCGGCTGGTTCACGAGGTAGGCGGGCATCACGGCGAGGGGCGGCCGCAGCGTCGCGAACGTCTGGACGGGGATGCTCTGGTTGGTCAGGCGGTCCTGAACCGAACCCGTGACCATGGCGGGCGCCAGCCCGTCGTTGCGGAAGTGCACCGACTCCACGTTGGTCTCGGAGCCCATGTCCACGGACAGCGCCCGCTGGGGGAGCGAGACCCGTTCCGGCGGGCCCCAGTAGGCGGTGTTCGTGAACGGGACCGGCCCCGGCTTCACATAGAAGACGTAGCCGTACCGGTCGGCCATCTGCTTCAGGAATTGCAGGTCGGTCCCCTGCTGCACGGGGACCCGTTCGATGGGGATGGGGGGGTCGATCACGGGCGGCGGGATGACCATGGGGATCAGCCCGTATTGCGCGTACGTGGCGATGATGATGGTGGCGATGAGGCTCTCGTCCTGTGCCGGGTGCTCCGCCGATTTCTCCTCGAGGTCCATCATCACGCTCACGTCCTCGCCAGTGACGGTGAGCGTCCCGCTGGAGGCCTGGCCGCCAGGGGCCAGCTGCTGGTGGGTGATGATGCCGTCCATCAGCACGCGCGGGACGAAGTCGAACGCCACCACCAGGATCACGCGGTTGAACGGCTTGAGGAGTTGGGTGGCGAGCAGCGGGTAGTCGACGATGTCGGCCGGCCCTGACCGCCCCGCCTCGAACGTCAGCTGGAAACCCGAACGCGCGTCGTCGCTGTGGGTGACCTCGACGCGCTGCAGCGCGTCCATCAGCGGCGCTGGAGCGGGGATGGCCACGGTGGGTCCGACCATGAGGGTGAGCGTGGCGCTGATGGGGCTCATGGCGGCTCATACCCGGGGGACGGGGATCAGGAGCGTCGTTCCCACCCGGGGGGGCGCGGTGAGGTCAGGCGGGTTCATGGCGGTGTTCGCGTCGCAGACGCGCCAGAACTGGGTCGGGTCGCCCAGGTAGCGGGCCGTGACGGTGTCCAGCCGGTCGCCCTGCGCGAGGAGGTGATCGGCGAGCGTGGTCGCGTCCCCCGCCTGCGGCACGAACCGCCGGCGGACGTAACGGACGTCCCGGGTCCCGCCGTCGGCGTCGGGAACCGTGGCCACCGCAGTGTCGAGCCCCGCGTACCGGCTGTTCGTCCCGAACACCTCAGCCCCCCGTGCTCACGCTGACGCCGCCGGAGACTGAGGCCGAACCGAAGCTCGACACGTCGCGGACGCTGCTGATCGTCGCCATGACCTCCTTCACCACCTGATGGGCGAGGAAGAGGTAGTAGCCGGGGTTCGTGAGTGAGAGGTCGCTGTAGGACAGGACGCGGAGTCCGAGGGCCACCTTCGCCAGGATGGGGTTCAGGCTGGTGTCGTACGCCTCCTCCGTGATGGTGAAGCTCGTCAGTCGGACCGGGACGATCCGCTTGACGCCCCAGATGAGCAGGGTGAGGGGCGCCTCGGGCGCGATCAGCTCGATCGTCCCCACCGCGGCGAGCACGGTGTTCGCGATGACGACCGCGCTCTTCGGGTACAGCAGCATCTCGAGCGCGGAGAGCTGCGGGTAGATCCCGAGGCTCGTCGCGAGGGCGTCGCCCGTCTCGAGCTGGTCGGTCGCGTCGATCTCGACGGTCAGGTTGATGTTCTCGACCGGCGCGCCCTTGAGCCGCATGGCTTCGGAGCGGGCGCCCTGGCCGGTCTGCCCTCCGGCCGCCTGCGCCTGCAGCGACCGAGTCATCGTGTCCGGGTTGTACTGGAACACGATGATGCTGGCCAGGGGATTGAAGACGTCGATCCCGACGATTGCTCCCCTGATCAGCCGAGGGCTCCCTGGGAACGAGCTCATGGGGTCCGCTCGGTCACGCGGCCGGTCGTAGTCGATCGCATCGGCGAGATCAGACAACCGCGCGGGCTGTCACTACCCCGTCACCCTCGCGTCACGCGTGCCCCGTGGACCGTCGGGCGAGGCCCGCGCCGGTTCGACCTCAGGGCGCGGGCGAGGTGATGTTCTCGTGGTCGGCAAAGCCCCGGTAGAACTGGAGCGTGTGGGTCTGGACCCGGCAGCCGCGTCCGGAGACCGTGCTCCCGACGTAGAACTCGTGCGGCTCGTGGTAGACCTTGTCCCCCCAGTTCGGGCTGCTCGCGCCCACCGGCGGCGGGACGCCGCAGCACTTGTACAGGTTGTCGACGAAGGTCCCGTTCGTGTTCGGCCACGACGATCCGGACGTCACCGGCGCGCCCGTCCACATGTTCGGCTGATCGCTCGCCTGGGGTCCGGGGAACCGTTCGTTCACGGTCGCGCCGACGATCGTGCCGCCGACGTTGTCGACGATCCGGTACGAGATCTGGGACCACAGCGACGGGCACGCGGCGGGGCTGGGGTCCCACGGCGGGCAGGAGGAGGTGTCGCTCGACCACTGCTGGATGAGGTGGTGGGGCTTGCGGACCGTGAACTGGCCGAGGTGGCTCGCTACCGTGCCGTCCGGCATCCGTTCCTGGACCTCGATGTGCACGTCGCCGGCCGTCACGCTGCCATCGCTGCTGTGGAGCTCGAGCTCCGGACCGTTGTAGCCACCGGGCGCATACACCTTGTCCGACCCCTGCCGGACGAACCACTCGACGCGGTTCGGGTCGGAGTAGCCCTGGGCCCTGAGCGTCGCGGTCGTGGAGAAGCCGGAGGGGCGTTCGCCGCAGAAGAACCAGAGCGCGTCCCACTGGTGGCGCTTGATGAACTCCCATCGCAGGCCCGCCTGGGCCGGCGTCCCCGGGGTCTGGCCGGGCGCTCCCTGCTGGCCGGTCGTCGCGCCCACCGCGCCGGTCGTCGTCCCGGTCCCGGTCGTCGCCGCCCCTTCGGTCGTTCCGCCGGCGGTTGCCGATCCCTCGGTCGTCGCCGGGGGGGCCGCCGGCTCGCTCTCCGCCTGCGGATCCGGTCCCGCTCCCCGCGCACCGGCTCCAACGCCGATCCGGGCGAAGTCGTGCGCCAGGGCCCCCGGCGTGGCGCCGCCGGCCCGGTCCAGGGGATCCTCCAGGTCGTTCGCCCTCGGTCCGCGCCTCGTGCGATGCGGCTGGAAGCTCCAGGCCGGTGACCGCGTCGAACCGGGCGCCCGATCGTGGAGGAGCGCGTTCACGGTCCGCATCATGACTCCTCGGCCGGGTCGCGGCGAATCTCCTCCCGACTCCCGATCAGTCCAGACAGAACGGGCCGACCTTCACGTTGCCGATCGTCGTGAACATCACGAAGGCCGAACCCGACGGTACGCATCGGTAGGAGCACCACGCCCGCCAGATGATGTTGTCGAGCCCCAGCGCCCGGCAGAGCGGGTTCTGACACGAGCCCCGGCCGCAGTCGGCGAGGGCGCAGGGCCGGCCATTGCAGTTCTCGATCAGCGGGCAGCCGAGCATCTCGCCGCACCGGTAGCGGACGTTCGCGCCGCTGGCGTCCATCTCTTGAATCCCGCCGCCAGGACCGACGCCGCCACCACCACCGTCGTCGTCGACCTGGCGCTGAACCGCGCCGCCCTGCTGGACGACGTGCGTGAGCTCGTGCGCGAGGAGCCGCCGGCCCCGGTCGGAATCCGGCTGCAGCCGCCCCGACCCGAACGTGATGTCCGATCCCAGCGTGAACGCCGCGGCACCGACCGACCGGGCTGCCCGGCTCGCGTCGTCCCCGGTGTGGACGCGAACGCCGGAGAAGTCCCGGCCGAACCGCGGCTCGAAGAACGCGCGCACTCCCGGCGGCAGCGGCGTCCCCGATCCCCCGCCGGTTCGGGCTGGTGGTGCGGTCGCGGGGATGGCTGCCGCTGTGCCCGGGTCGGGCATCCGAAGGATCCGGTCGGCGACGTGATCGGCCTCGACCTCGGACGAGTCGCCGGGTTGGGTCATCCGAATCCCGGACAGGGTTCCTCGCGGCGCCGGGTCTCGCAGCGGGAGCCGGTCGATCGCATGACCGGGCATCACCGCGCGGGCCAGGACCGGCTCGTCGGAGTGGTCGCAGGTGCCCGCCGGACATTGCACGCCGCCGCACCGCTGCAGGGTCGGCGCCGGCACCCGCATCACCGCCGGCCGGGCCGCTGCCCGCACCGGCTGCCAGGCCGGGGGCGTCCGGCGAGTCAGCAGCGCGTTCATCGCTCGAACGCCCCGTGGAGCGAGTCGCCCGCGGCCCGGCCGACCGCGTGCGGCGAGGTCGCCGGACGGAGCTCGAGGGCCTCCAGGGCGTCCACCTCGCCCCGCTCCACGACTGATTCGGGGACGCCCCGTTCGGCCAGCCGACGGGCGAGCTGCTCCCGCATGCCGTCGGCGACGGCCGTGACGTCCCCGGGATCGAAACCCTCCAGGACGAGTTCGTCGATGTGGAGCTCGACCGGCCGCGCCGGCGTCTCCTTCACGTCCATCCTCGGACCTCCGCGTCGGCCAACGGCTTCTCGAGCTTCCAGTACTCGCCGCGCGCGGCCCGCAGGAGGTGGTCCATGCGGACCGGCGAGCCCTCGTCGGCTGCGAGGAACGCGGCGTTCATCGCGATGTTGCGGATGTTGCCCCCGGCGACGTTCAGCTGCGCGAGCCTCGACGGCTCCAGCTCTGCGGTCGGCGTCTCGGGCGGAAAGACGCGGCGCCAGATCTCGGCGCGCTGCTCGGACTCCGGGAAGGGGAACTGGACGATGAACCTGATGCGCCGCAGGAACGCGGTGTCGAGCGCGCTGCGCATGTTCGTCGTCAGGATGGCGAGGCCCCGGTAGGCCTCCATCCGCTGCAGGAGGTAGCTCACCTCGATGTTCGCGTAGCGGTCGTGGCTATCCTTCACCTCGGTGCGCTTGCCGAAGAGCGCGTCGGCCTCGTCGAAGAGCAGGAT
>DATLUW010000441.1:0-2441 GCA_035577825.1 Actinomycetota bacterium
GGGCCTGAAGGTTCGCCTGGCGATCGCACCATCGGTCCTGACGGAGGTCTACGCGCGCGACGGGCTCGGGCTGTTCGACCGGGACCGGGCGAACCTCGCCGTCGACCTCCGCGACCACCGGACGGGCAAGGCGTTCGAACGGCGGCCGCTCGTCGTCGAGTTCACGCCGGCGTCGGAGGAGGCGGAGGAGTTCGCTCCGAAGTTCCGCCCGGGGAGCGCGTTCGAGCTCGACGAGGGTTGAGTTCCGAAGCCCGAGGTCCGACGCCCGAGCCCGGCCATGAGGGTTGAGCCGCAAGGGTTTCGGGCTCGCGGCAGCGGGGCAAGGACAGTTGTGCCGCGCTCGCCGATCGGGCGGGCCGGTCAGGACGAGGGCCCCTGTTCACCAACGGGATCAGCGACCAGCTGGCGGACTCGTTCCAGGAGCTGATGCAGGAGATCCGGGCGATGCGCCGGGAGCTCGAGGCGATCCGCGCCGCCGTCGAGCAGCAGGGCCCCGGCCACGCGAACCCGCCCCGGCAGACGCCCGCCGCCCGCCCCCGCCGGGCGAAGAAAGCCGCTTAGCGAACCAGCTGCGCCAGGTCCTCCGGCTCCGGCGCGACGGAACGCCCGCCCAGATAGGCCCGGGCCATCAGCACGTCGAACAGCCGAACGCAGCCCTCGCGCTCGGAGAGCGGCCCCGGAACGAACCCCCGCGAGCCCATGCCCCGGTACACGGACTCGATCGCGTGCCAGTCCTGGCGGTTCGTGAGGTCCCAGAACTCCACCGCATACCCGGGGTCGAACCCGTGCGAGGCGACGTCCTCCGGCGAGAACAGCCACTGGCACTCGATCTCGGTGCGGCCGGCGTCGATCGGCGTCATTCGGTGGGTCATCACGTAGTCCGGGTGCGCGCTGATCAGCAGGTTCGGCAGGAGACCGATGTAGATCACCTCCCGGCGCTGCTCGGCGGTAAGGCCCCGCAGCGGCGTCCCACCGGACTCGCCGGTGAGCGACATCGTGGCCGCGTTCGGCCGGAGGTCCATCGAGCCGCCGGACCAGACGCCGCTCGGCCGGAGGTCCCGGCCGGAGTCGGGCGGCGTGACCACGCAGAGCTCGGGATGGATGTTCGAGCAGTGGTAGCACTCGTGGTAGTTCTCGTGCGCGATCTTCCAGTTCGACTCGACGACGTAGCTGTGCGAGGCGGCGACGATCAGGCGCTCCGGCTCGTACGGGCGGATGTGGTCGCCGAGGTCGCCCAGGTGATCGGCGAGCGGCGGCGCGTCGCCTGACGCGTTGACGAACGCCCAGCCGTGCCACTCCTCGACCCGCGCCGGGTTCAGCGAGTGCGCGTCGCGGTCGAGCCCGGTGAACCCCGGCGCCCCCCGCATCCGTCCGTCGAGGTCGTACACCCACGCGTGGTACGGACACATGACGGTCGCCCGGCACACCCGTTCGCCGGCCTCGAGCAGTTCGTGCCCGCGGTGCCGGCACGTGTTGTAGAACCCCCGGAGCCGCCCGTCCGCCCCCCGGACCAGCAGGATCGTCTCCGACCCGGCCTGCACGGCCGTCTGGTCACCGGCCTCCGGGAGGTCGGCCGCGCGGCCGACGCACACCCAGGACCCGTCGAAGACACGTTCGACCTCCCAGTCGAACACCTCCCCCGAGCGGTACGCCCGGGCCGGGAGGCCGGTGCTCTCCCCGAGCGGGCGGAACACCGACGCGAGCTCCTCCGGTTCGAACGGCAGCGCCTCGGTCCTCGTCATGTCCCTCCTCCCGGTCGTGCCCGGATGATCGCAGGCGGGGGCCCCGGTTGTCCCACTCGCGGTTCGATCGCGTGGTGTGCCGAGGACGGTTTGGTCCGCCGTGGGATGGGTACCTCTCCCTCGCGCCGGCCACGTGCCCGGGGAAGTCCCGCGAGGGCCGGCGGATCCCGCACAGAGCAGGGGGGCCCGAGAGATGCCCAGGTCCAGCTCCACGTCAAGGTCGGGGAACCGCACGGCTGCCGTCGGCCTCGCGGCCGCGTCGCTCGTCCTCGCCGCCGTCGGCGGACTCATGCTGATTCCGGCCGGACCGCCCGCCGCCGCTTCGCCCCGCCCGGCCATCAGCCTTCCGCTCCCCTCGCCCTCGCTCCCCGTCCCGCTGCCGACCATCCTGCCCAGCCCGACCCCGACCGTGACGACGCCGAGCCTTCCGCCCACGCCGAAGCCGTCGCCGCCCAAACCCAGCCCGACGCACATCACCCCCAAGCCCAGCCCCACGCACAGCACCGGCGGGGGTGGCGGTGGGGGTACCGGTGGGACGACGCCGACGCCCGGCGGGGGCGGTACCGGCACCGGCGGTTCCGGTGGTGGCGGATCGGGCGGCGGTGGTGGCGGTGGCGGCGGCCCCGGCGGCCCCGGCGGCCCGGTGGTCGCGCAGCCCGGGTTCCACCACGACTTCGGCAAGGTGAAGGGTCCCCTGTT
>DATLUW010000442.1:0-2813 GCA_035577825.1 Actinomycetota bacterium
GGTATCGGAGCTGTACGGCTTTCGCGGCGCGGGCATCGTGCCCGCAGCCGGCCGCGTGGTCGTCCTGCTGGGCTGGCCGATCGCGCTCGCGGCGATCCCGTTGACTGCCGTTTCGGTCGAACGCTTCCTGGCGATGCAGGCGACCGCTCCGATCGCAGCCATCACTGCGCCGACGATTTAGGTGTGGCCAACCACACCTCGCGCGGGCGGGGCTAGGCTCCGGAGCGGAGCGGCGGCGGCCGGTGCCGCAGCCGGTCTTCAAAACCGGTCAGGTCTGGTAACCCCAGGCTGGGTAGGTTCGACTCCTGCGCCGCTCCGTAGAGCCAAAAACGGCCAGTATCTCCACAAACACGTGTGCGTCCTGTCGCCGCCGACGGCGCTAGCCGCACGCCGGTACGTGCAGCACCATGAGGGCGTTGACGCGGTCGGCATGAACCCGCGCGCCGAGGCTGAGGGGCCGGCCGCCGTCGCAGAGGGGGCCGCCTGTCTCGAGTTCCCAGACGTGGCCCTGTCCCAGGAAATCGAGTTGGCGTGCCTGCGGGTAGAGGGCGTGTAGGCGCCGCGCCGTGTCGCCGACGTAAAGGCCGGCGATCGTGTGCCAGCGCGGGCCAGCTGCCGTCACCTTGATCCATGAGCCCAGGCTCTGCGAGGAACAGGACGGCGGCTGGGTGGTCGAGAACTCGATCGTGAGTCCCAGCGCGGGCCAGGAGGCCCGGCACGCCGGCACCTTTCCCGGAACCGGCACGAGGCTCGCCGGCCGGCCGCCGACGCGGATCGCCTGGGAGAGCGTGCCGACGCGCCTTCCGGCAATCAGCGGCGCGGCACCGCCATCGACCCGAAGAGTGCCGGGTCCGCTCGTGCCCGGGGCCGCTCGGGCCCCGGGCACGAATACGGCGGCGGCGAGAACGATCGCCAGGAGGTACGTCAGTGCACTTCTCGCGATTACCTCCTCCGGATCACCGCTTCACCGAGGCCCTGCCCGGTCGGCTGGATCTCGACTCTGTCGCTGCTCGCGGCGTGGGTCGCGGCGCTTGCGCTGGCCACGCTCAGCAGCGAGCTCGGGGCCCACATGCCCTCGTCGAAGACGGCGCCGCTGTGCGGCTTGCCGACGGCGAACACGGTTGCTGCCGTGGCCGCGTTGTTGAAGGACGTCGAGATGTAGTCGCCGACCATCGGACCCTGCGAGGTGCTGGCGATGTCCCCGAGCGACATCGTCCCGGCGAGCTGAAGCGCATCTCCCCAGTGGCTGCCTCCGTCGGGGGACGAGACGTAGCCGACCTGGAGCTGGCAGGTCGTGGTCGTGCAGGCGGTGTCCGGGTAGTAGTAGTAGGTCAGCGCGAGGTGCGCGCCCGCCCCGGACGTGGACGGATCGACCGCCAGGCCGGGGATGAAGTGGTCGACGCTGGTCGTCACGTCGTCGATCGGCACGCGCGTGACAGCCGACCAGGTGAGCCCGTCGGAGGACGTGCTGAACACGATGTCGTTCGACGCGCATTTGGCGCGGAAACGGCAGTCCTCCCAGGCCACGTACACGTTGCCGGCACCGTCGATCTCGGCCGTCGGCAACGGGCTCGTCCGCAAGTTGCCCGCGACCGGATGGAAGGCGATACGGGAGATCGTCACAGCCTTCGCCCAGGTCTGCCCCCCGTCAGTCGAGCGGAACGCCGAGATCGACCCGTTCAGGGCCTCGAACGGCACGATTACCGTCCCGTTCGGCTGGACGAGCGGCTGTCCGCCGAGCCCGTGCGGCTTACCCGCAGGTGCAAGCGGAGTCGACCACGTCAGGCCGCCGTCGCTCGAGGTGCTCATGTACTCGAGGTCGTTTTCGCCGAAGTTGTCGAACTCCGTGTAGCAATTGCCGTAGAAGGGGCTGGCCGGCGTGTTGTCGCAGACCGTCCAGTTCTTGTCGAGATCCACCTTTCGGACCGGCGGCTGCGGGATCTGCACCGGGTTGCCGAACGTCGCACCACCGTCGGTCGACCGGCTGACGAAGATCGTCGGGACGCTGAGACTCGGCAGCAGCGGAATCGAGGAGATCAACCAAACGCCGTGCTTGGCGTCATGCGCGACGCTCGGGTCGCTGACGCGCTCGTACGGACTGTCCGGGTCGGCGAACGCGCCCGCGCTGAACGTCAGCCCCGGCAAGAAGCTCGAGACGGGCCAGGTCTTGCCCCCGTCGGTCGAGCGGGCAAAGCCGATGTCAGATGCCCCGCCGTCGAAGAACCGTCCGACCTGGAAGGCGGCAACGACTGTCGAACCAGCTGCGAAGGTATCGGGCTCGACCTCGGTCGCGTGCTGGCTCGATGTGTTCGTGAACGGGTCGCTGCTCACCTTCGTGAGCGCAACGGCTGCGGCGCCGGCCGTCGCCAGCACGAGCAGCATGACGGCCGCGAGCGCGCCCATCCGCGCGGCCGATCTCGAGACGTATCCGCCGATCCTCAAAGCTCACACCCCCTTATGGACAGGTCAAGAAGCCGGTGAGAAGCAACGTTCGCATGTACTCGTGCTTCGACCTCACCGGCAGGCCGAGCGGAACCATCCCGACGACGGCACCCCGGCATCAGCACGGCGGATACCCCGCTGTTTGTCGCGCGAAACGCCTGGAGCAGGGCCGCATCAGCCGGCCCACCTTGCGCTCCTACGGGTTCCTAGATCTCTTCGAGGCGGGTGCCCTCCGGCTCGGTCGCATCCCGGCCCGCACGGATCGCCGCTTTCACCGCGCGGACGGACGGATTTCGCTTTCTCCGCTTGACCACGACCCAGAGGCGATGGTCGACGGGCGGTCCCGTGGTGTCGGCGCTGATCGTCACGCG
>DATLUW010000443.1:0-2436 GCA_035577825.1 Actinomycetota bacterium
CGTGTCGAGTGCCAGCGCCCAGGTGAAGTGGGACCTCACGCCGTTCGCCGGCTACTACATCGCCAGCGACCTGTTCAACGACTATGCGTATTCCGGCTCGGCCTCGGGCGGGAGCGGCGTCGAGCTCACGAACTCGTTCGCGTGGGGCGGCCGGCTCACGGCGATCAACCGTCGCGGCGCGGTCGAGTTCGCGTACACGCGAACGGGCTCCGACGTCAAGCTCAGGCAGCAGTTGGTTGGCCAGCCGAGCAACCAGATCGGCCGAATCGACCTCGACAACTACGACATCAACTTCATCGGCTACGAGCCGACCGGGAACCCCAAGGTGACGCCGTTCGGCGTGATCGGCTTCGGCTGGACGATCACTCATCCCGAGATCGACCCTTCGTTCGTCGTGGCTTCCGGTGCGCAACCGGAGTCCAACTCGCTGTTCAACTTCAACTTCGGCCTCGGCGTCCGGGTGGCGATGAACGAGAAGCTCGCGACCCGGTTCGAGGCTCGCTGGCGCGTCACCGACACCAACCTCCAGACCAGCAGCGGGCTCTGGTGTGACCCGTACGGCTACTGCTACTCGTACTCGTCCAACTGGTACAACGCGGGCGAGTTGGAGGCGGGGCTCAGCTACTCGTTCAAGTGAGCCGTCAGCGCGCGTAACGACTTGCCGCCGCGGGCTCCAGGGCCCGCGGCGGTCGCGTTTTCGCTGGGCGCGCCCCGCGGAGGAGTCGGCCGCACGGCGACGGAGCGCCGGTCGGCAAGGCCCGGAAGAACGAGCCTTCCAACTCCGGCCCGTGTTGGCTAGGATATGCTCCCGCGGGACGACGCCGGAGACCAGCCGCCCGAGTCGAACGCAGGGCACAGCACCGCGCTTGGGGCGGTCCACAGGCCGAATCCGGGTTCGTGATGTCGCTGCCGGTTCGACTCAGCAACGACCAACGGGTGCTGATCTTCGCGCCCGCTGGACGCGACTCCGCCGCGTCCCGCTCCATCTTGAGCCGGGCCGGCATCGAGACCTTGATCTGCACCGGCACGGCCACGGTGTGTCGCGAGGTGGAGTCCGGAGCGGGAGCGCTCCTGGTCGGCGAGGAAGCGGCCACGCCAACGGCCACGAACGCCCTGTCCGACGCACTCGCCCTCCAGCCCTCGTGGTCCGACCTCCCGATCCTGATGCTCACGGGACCCGGCCCGGACTCCGCCGCCGCGACCATCGCCGCCGCCAAGCTCGGGAACGTCACGCTGCTCGAGCGGCCGGTGCGAGTGGTGAGCCTCGTGAGCGCGGTACGGGCGGCGCTGCGTTCGCGCCAGCGGCAGTACGAGCTCAGGGACCGGCTCTCGCTCCAGACGCTGCTCGCGGCCATCGTCGAGTCCTCGGACGACGCCATCGTGGGCAAGACCCCGGAGGGCATCATCCTCACCTGGAACAAGGCCGCGGAGCGGCTGTTCGGGTACAGGGCCGAGGAGGCCGTGGGCCGGCCGATCACGATCGTGATCCCGCCCGACCGGCTCGACGAGGAGCGGAGGATCCTGGCCAACATCATCCGCGGCGAGCGCATGACCCACTTCGAGACCGTGCGCATGACCCGGGACGGCCGGCGGCTCGACGTCTCGCTCACCATCTCACCCATCCGCGACACCTCGGGCCGCATCGTCGGCGCGTCGAAGGTGGCGCGGGATATCTCCGCCCAGAAGAAAGCGGAACAGGCGCTGCGTGAGGCCGACCGGAGGAAGGACGAGTTCCTCGCCATGCTCGCGCACGAGCTCAGGAACCCGCTCGCCCCGATCCGCAACTCGCTCACGCTGCTGGAGATCGCCGGTCAGGCGGACCCCACGATCGAGCGCGTGCGCGGCATCCTCGAGCGCCAGGTCGGGCACATGGTGCGGCTGGTGGACGACTTGATGGAGGTGTCGCGGATCACGCGCGGCACGATCGAGCTGCGACGGGAGCGGCTCAACCTTGCGGACGCGATCCGCAGTGCGCTCGAGACCAGCGAGCCGCTGATCCGCCGCGCGGCGCTGGACGCGGCGCTCGAGCTTCCCCCGCAGGCCCTGTACGTGGATGCGGATCCCGTCCGCCTGACCCAGATCATCTCCAACCTGCTCAACAACGCCGCGAAGTACAGTGACCGCTCCCGCAGGGTCGTGCTCACCGCCCGCGGCGAGGGCGGGGAGGCGGTGGTCTCGATCCGGGACTTCGGCGTCGGGATCCCCGCGGACATGCTCGAGCGCGTCTTCGACATGTTCGCGCAGGTCCAGGGCCCGGGTCGCGGCGGCCAGGGCGGCCTCGGGATCGGCCTCACCCTGGTCCGGAGCCTGGTGCAGATGCACGGTGGCAGCATCGCCGCCACCAGCGAGGGAGCGGGGAAGGGCAGCACGTTCACGTTCCGCCTGCCGTTGGTCGAGGCGCCGGCTCGGAGCCCCGAGCGCCCCATCCGGCGCGCG
>DATLUW010000444.1:0-2475 GCA_035577825.1 Actinomycetota bacterium
CGAAGCCTCAGGCTGGGGATCGCCGAACTTCGCCAATCTGCAGAAGATGAGCGCGTCGGTGCGCGGCGACTGGAACGGCGACGGCAAGGTCGATCCCGCCGTCTACGCGCCGGTCGTGTCGATCTTCTCGAACACCGCGACCATGACGTCGGGGAAATACTTCGGCCTCAACGGCGACATCCCGGTGCCAGCCGACTACGACGGCGACCTCCGCACTGACCTCGCCGTCTACCGGGACGGGCGCTTCTTCATCAATGGACGAGAGCCGTTGACGCTGGCCTGCACGGCCGGCGTCAGCACTCCAGTCCCTGCGGACTACAACGGAGACGGCGCCGCCGACCCGGCCGTCTTCTGTCCCGCCACCGGCAAGTGGCTGAGCGCCCTGGTGAACCTCGTCCCCCCAGGCGGGTTCGCCGTGAACCAAGCCATCGCCGGCGACATTCCGGTGCCGGCCGACTACAACGGCGACGGCAGAGCCGAGATCGCCTGGTACCGCCCGTCGACCACCGGCTGGGGCATCGGAAACAAGGTTCCCATCCCCTTTGGCGACGCCGGCGCGATCCCGGTGCCGGCGGACTACGACGGCGACGGCTCGACCGACATTGCGTACTACCTGAACGGGGCGTGGCACTTCCAAAAGACGAACAGCACCGTCACGTTCGGCGCGCCCGGTGCCGTGCCGGTGCCCGGCGACTACGACGGCGACGGCAAGGCCGACCCTGCCTACTACACGCCATCGACCGTCAGATGCAGGGCGGACACCACGACCCGTCCGCCGCGCCCGGTCTGCACCACGCTGGCGCCCGCGACCTGGCACATCCGGTACAGCCGCACGTCGACCCCGGGCTCGGTCAGCTTCGGCAGCAACCCGATCGGCATGCCGCTACCGAGGCCGCTCCCGCTCCCGTACGCGATCTACTCGCGGTTCTTCTTCAGGTAGGTCAGCCCTGCGGGATGCGCGCTTCCAACGCGTCCGCGAGGGCCTCGCGCACAGGCTCGAGCTCGATCCGGTCGAGGACGTCCTGGAAGAAGCCGCGGACGATCAGGCGCTCGGCCTCGGAGCGCGAGAGGCCGCGTGACATCAGGTAGAAGAGCTGCTCGCGGTCGACCTGCCCGAGGGTGGCTCCGTGAGTGCAGCGGACGTCGTTGGCGAGGATCTCCAGGCCGGGGATGGAGTCGGCGTGGGCATTCTTGGAGAGCAGCAGGTTGCGGTTCTCCTGGTAGGCGTTGGTCTTCTGCGCCTCCTGCTCGACCCGGATCATGCCGCGCCACACCGTTGTTGCCTGATCGCGCAACGCACCCTTGAAGGCGAAGTCGGACGTCGTATGCGGTGCGATGTGCTCCTGGAACGTGTCGTAGTCGAGGTGCTGCTCTCCGTCGGCGAAGTACGCCCCGGTCACACGGGAGGTTGCGCCCTGACCGGCGAGATCGTTCTGGATCCGCGTCTTGCCCTTCCTCGAGCCGAAGCCCCCGGCGACCCAGTCGAGCTCGGCGTCGCGCTCGACCCGCGCGTGGTGGGTGGCGAAGTGCCAGGTCCCGCGGGATAGGTTCTGGAGCGAGACGTACTCGAGCTTCGCGCCCTGCTCGACGAACAGCTCGACGGCGGCGTTTGAGTACGCAGCGAGGTCGGGTGAGGCGGAGGCGTACTCCTCGATCAGTGAGAAGCGCGACCCCTCCTCGGCGACGACCAGCAGCCGCCAGAAGAGCGAGCCGTCCGCGGACGAGTTGACGATCCGCACGTACAGGGGCTGCTCCAGTTCGACGCCCTTCGGCACGCGCACGAGGAGCCCGTGCTGCCAGCTGGCCGCGTTGTGCGCGGTGAACTTGTCGTCGGCGCCGACCAGGGTCCCCAGCCGCTCATGCTCGCTCAGCGGTTCGAAGATGATCCCGTCCGGGGCGCGCTCGATCTCGATCCCGTCTTCCGAGACGTGGGCCAGTCCGGATACGTCGATGTCGAGCATCGTTACGGCCGCCGACCGAGGCGAGTGGCCGTTCGAGCCGAACGCGTCCGGGTCGAAGCCCTTCAGATCCGTGAAGCGCCAGGCTTCCTGCGTTGTGTCCGGCAGGGGGAACTCGCGGTAGCGCGTCGCTGCGGCGGTCCTATCCACGGGGCGCGTACCTACGGTGGAGGATGAGCACATTGCCGTCGGGATCCTTGACGAACCCCATGTGGCAGACCCCGCCGTACCACGCCACGGCGCGCTCGATGTCGCGTGTCGGGACGGACACGAAGTCGACCTGCTCGACCTGCATCAGTCCCGCGGTGCGTACCGGCGAGCGCTTCCAGCCGCTTGACGGGACGCGACGAAGTCGGCGCCTGTCACCGGACCGGCCATCACGTCGGAATCGGCAAGTCGATCCCGATCAGCCAACCGAGCCCTCCATCTGGAGCTGGATCAGGCGGTTCATCTCGACCGCGTACTCCAGAGGGAGCTCCTTGGTGATCGGCTCGACGAACCCGCTGACGATCATCGC
>DATLUW010000445.1:0-7096 GCA_035577825.1 Actinomycetota bacterium
CGCTCGCCCGTCGACGTAGTCGTCGAGCGACATCTGGAACCGGTACTCGCGCACCTCGACCCGCACCGGGTGCAGGTGCTGGTCGCGGAGTGCCTCCTCCAGCCGGCGCTTGTCGCGGAAGCGGTCCTCGTTCGGCATGGCGCGGCGCGTCGCGTCCTCCACCAGCTCGTGCGTCGCCACGTCCTCGACCAGCTCCCGCCACGTCCGTTGGAACTCGTCCTCGGTCTCGCCCCAC
The DNA here is from genome assembly GCA_035577825.1 of Actinomycetota bacterium. Classification (GTDB taxonomy): domain Bacteria; phylum Actinomycetota; class UBA4738; order UBA4738; family JACQTL01; genus DATBHM01. The sequence goes on from DATLUW010000445.1 coordinate 236, forward strand.
GTGGTGACCGCGAGCTTCCCGCCCGGCTGCAGCACCCGGATGAGATCGAACAGCGCCGTCTCCACCTTCACGAAGTGCGAGAGCACGAAGCCGGCCGTGACAGCATCGAAGGCCCCGTCGGGGAACGGGAGGTCGATGGCCTGCGCCGCGGCGACCGGAACCTCCGGCCGCGCCTCGCGGGCGACCCGGAGCATCTCCAGGGACTGGTCCACGCCGACCGCGCGCGCCCCGGCCGTCAGCGCGGCGGCCGCGACCACGGCCGTTCCTGTTCCGACGTCCAGCACGCGCTGTCCGGAACCGATCCCCGCCAGCGAGACGAGGTCGGCCGCCACCTCGCCGGTTCGCCTGCCGTGGACCCTCTCGTACGTCTCGGCGACGGTGTCGTAGGTCCGCCAGTCGTTCGACAACGGCTTCGCGTTTGCATTGCCGGTGGAGCCCGTGGGTACAGTTGCATCTCCCCCGCTCCCACTGCGAGGACGACGATGGAAAAGCCCAGACATGGCGGACACCTTATCGCGCAGGCACTGAAGAACGAGGGGGTCCGGTACCTGTTCACCCTCTCGGGCGGCCACATCGCCCCGATCTACGACGGTTGCGTCGATCTCGGGATCGAGGTCGTCGACTTCCGGCACGAACAGGCCGCGGCGCACGCCGCCGACGGCTGGGCGCGGCTCACGCTCGGCCCGGGGGTCGCGGCGGTCACCGCCGGCCCCGGCCTCACCGACGCCGTCACCGGCATCGCGAACGCGTTCTACGCGAACTCGCCGATCCTCGTGCTCTCCGGCAAGAACCCGATCATGGAGTTCGAGATGGGGTCGCTGCAGGAGATGGACCAGGTCACGCTGGTTCGCTCGGTGACCAAGTGGGCGAAGACCTGCTACGACACCCGCGCCCTCGGCGACTTCACGACGACCGCGCTTCGGCACGCGCTCTCGGGGCGGCCGGGGCCGGTGTTCCTCGACGTCCCGCTCGACGTGCAGTTCAACTCCGCGCAGGGCGTGGAGGTTCCCCGCGACTCGCGCACGACCGCGCGGCCGCAGGGCGACCCGGACGTCGTCGCGAAGGCGGCCGAGCTGCTCCGCCGGGCGGAGCACCCCGTGATCTTCGCGGGCTCGGGCGTCCGGTGGTCGGGCGCGCACGAGGCCCTGAAGGAGCTCGCCGACGCGACGAAGTTCCCCGTGTTCCTGAACTCGCTCGGGCGCGGCTCGCTCCCGCCGACGCACCCGTCGTACGCGGCCGCGGCGAGGAAGTTCGCGCTGCAGCAGTGCGACGTGCTGCTCGCGCTCGGCGTGGACTGGGACTTCCGGCTGGGGTTCGGGAGGCGGAACATCGGCGCCGACGCGAAGGTGATCCAGATCGACGTGGACGGCACCCACATCGGCCGGAACCGCCCGGTCGACGTCGGGATCGTGGGCGACCCCGGCATGGTCATCGGACAGCTGCTCGCCGCGGGCGTCGGCCGGACCGACGAGCCGCAGTGGACGCGGGAGGTCCGCGAGGAGGAACAGCGGCTCCAGGCCAAGGCGAAGGAGGGCATGGAGTCCGACGCGGTCCCGATCCACCCCCAGCGGTTCGCCCGGGAGATCCGCGACTTCCTCGATCCCGACGCGATCGTGGTCGGCGACGGCGGCGACATCGTCGGCATCAGCGCGTCGATCATCCCGGCGAACGGTCCCGGCCAGTGGCTCGACCCGGGGCCGTTCGGCTGCCTCGGGGTGGGGCCGTCCTTTGCCATCGCCGCGCGCCTCGCCCACCCGGACAAGCAGGTCGCGATCGTGTACGGGGACGGCTCGTTCGGGCTGAACGCCATGGAGTACGACACGGCGATCCGCAAGCGCCTGCCGTTCGTGGGCATCATCGGGAACGACGGCGCGTGGGGCCAGATCAAGGTCGCGCAGGAGGCGCTGTACGGGCCGGGCAACGCCCCCGCCAGCGAGCTCGGCGACTCGCCGTACGAGCGGATGGTCGAGGGGCTCGGCGGCTACGGCGAGCGCGTCGAGAAGCCGAACGAGATCCGCCCGGCCCTCGAGCGGGCGTTCGACTCCGGCGTCGCGGCCTGCGTGAACGTGATCGTCGACCCTTCGCTCATGCAGCGCAGCTCCTACCTGGGCTGAACCGCCGTCGCGACGTCCCGGGAGCACGGGTTCGTTGACGAATCGGGGCCCGGTCCGGTTACATCGGTCCGGATGCCCCGTTCCCCCCGCCGACCGCACCGGCGTTTCCTTCGCCCCGGCACCGTCGCACTGGCGGTGGGTGTCGTCGCGCTCGTCGTCTCGGCCGGCCTGCTTCCGGGCCCGGGGGCGACGGGCGAGGCGGGCGCGGCCCCGATCGGGTTCCGGGTCACCCCCAACGTGGCGGCGGCCCGCCAGCACATCAAGCACGTCGTATGGATCACCAAGGAGAACCGGTCGTTCGACTCGATGTTCGGGCAGTTCCCGGGCGCGGACGGCGCGGCGAGCGGCCCGACCTGCGGCAGCACGACGACCCTCCCGCTGCTCCCGGCGCCCGACCAGGCGCCCGACGTCGAGCACGACTTCCTCGGCGGCGTCGTGTCGATCGACGGCGGCAGGATGGACTGCTTCAACCGGCTGTACACGAGCTCGTCGACCTACCGCTGCCCCGACCGCTGTCCGAGCTACCTCCAGTACCAGCGGCCGCCGTCGCTGCCCGCCCCGGCGGGGTTCGTCGGCATCCCGAACTACTGGTCGTACGCCAAGCACTTCGAGCTGGCGGACCGCTTCTTCACGCCGATCTACGGGCCCTCCGGCGTGGAGCACCTGTGGACGATCGGCGGCTCGAGCGACCGGTTCGTCGACCACGAGACCTCGATGCAGGAGGGCGAAAAGCCGGGCCGGCAGTTCTGCGGCGACCCCTCGGAGCAGGACCTGTCGTTCCGGCCGTGGATCCAGCCGAACAACCCCAAGGTGCTCGCCGCCGAGGCCTCGGCCGGGACTGCCGGCGTCGTCCGCGACTCCTGGTACGAACGCTCACCGGTCTGCACCGAGGCGTCGTTCGTCTCGCTGCCCCACGAGCTGTCCTCGGCCGGCGTGAGCTGGAAGGAGTACCTGGGCGGGAACCAGTACGTCCGGCCGATCTACCAGGTCCAGTACGACTACCGGCACTACGTCCGAACGTCGCACGTGGGGAACCCGGACACGTTCCTGCACGATCTGGCGAACGGCACCCTCCCGAAGGTCTCGTGGCTCACCCCGCCGCTCCAGGTCTCCGACCACCCGCCCGGCAGCATCTGCAGCGGCGAGAACTGGACCGTGTCGATGCTGAACGCCCTGATGAAGAGCCCGTACTGGAGCTCGACCGTCGTGGTCCTCGACTGGGACGACTCGGGCGGGTTCTACGACCACGTCGCGCCGCCGCACCCCGACATCTACGGGCTCGGGCCGCGCGTGCCGGCGATCATCATCTCGCCGTGGTCGCGCGTGAGCGTGAATCACCAGCCGCTGTCGTTCGACTCGATCCTGAACTTCCTGGAGCACTGGGCGGGCGTGCCGGTGCTGCCCCAGCAGCGGGTGCCGGCGAACCCCACCGACCCGGCGGACCCCGCGGCGAACGATCTCCTGGGATCGAACGGCCTCCAGCCGGCGTTCGACTTCTCCCGGACGGCGGCGCGGCTGCTGCCGCCCCTGGTGCTGGCCCAGCGGGACTGCTCGCAGCTCCCGGCTGTGGCCGGGCCGCCGGAGCGAATCATCGCCTCGGAGGCCTCGTAGCCGGGACGGGCGGGTTCGCCGCCGCGGCCGGGCCGTGTGATCCTTGCGGGGGACGACCATGCGAGCAGGTGACGACGAACGGTTCCGGATGGCCCGCAAGCCGCGGCGCGGCCTGTTCCGCCGCCGCGCGGGCGAGGTGAGGTCGAGCGACGTCGACGCGAAGTCGATGAAGGAGTTCGTCGCGACCCGCCACGGCGTCGAGGCCTACGTCGAGCCCCGGACCATGCAGGCGCCCATGACGGTGGTGCTGGTCGCGCACGACGGCGAGTGGCTGCGGTTCACCGTTCCCGACGAGCGGGCGGTTCGTTCGCTCGGCGTCCCGATCTACGAGGCCGCCCGCACGGGGTATCCGCGCCGGATGAAGGAGTACCGTCGCGACCGGCCGCCGGGCTCCGGCCCCGCGCCGCCGACGGGCCCGAGCCTCGAGGACATGCCCCCGCTCGACTGAGCTCTGTTGCCCCGGGGCTCCGTCTCCCCCTAGCATCGGGCTCCCCCGACCAAGGAGGTGCCCGGTGGCTCGCCGCACAGCAGTCCTCGCGTTTCCCGTCGCGCTCGTGCTCCTGGCGGCCACCGCGCTGCCCGCCCTCGCCGCGCCCGGCGACCTCGACCCGGCGTTCAGCGAGGACGGCCGGGCCCGGGTCGGCATCTCGGGCGGCGCCACGGACGTGGCCATCCAGCCGGACGGCAAGATCGTCGCGGTCGGCGAGGCCGGCGGGAACTTCGCCGTCGTGCGCCTGAAGCTCGACGGCACGCTCGACCCGACGTTCTCCGGCGACGGCATCGCACGCATCTCGGCGGGGCCGGGGCGGTTCAACCAGGCGAACGCGGTCGCCATCCGCAACGGCAAGATCTACGTGGTGGGCACCAGCGTCGTGGAGAGCCAGTCGCTCCACGCCCTCGCGATGCTCCGGCTGAACTCGAACGGCACGCTCGACACCACGTTCTCGAACGACGGGTTCCAGCTGCTGCGCGTCGGCGCCTCGAGCACCGGCGAGGACGTGGCCGTCCAGAGCGACGGCAAGATCATCGCGGTCGGCACCTCGGACGACGAGTTCCTGATCGTTCGACGCCTGGCGAACGGCGACCCCGACCACGGCTTCTCCGGCGACGGCTCGGACCGGACGGGGTTCGCGGAGGACGCCCAGGCCCGCACGGTGGCGATCGATCCGACGAACGGCCGGATCGTGGTCGGCGGGATCCTCGAGCACAGCGGCATCTCGCACGACTTCGCGTTCGCCGCGTACACGAGGACCGGCGATCTCGATCACTCGTTCTCGGGCGACGGGCTGATGGTGCGGACCACCTCCAGCGCCGGCGGCCTCTCGGCGAACGCCATCCTCGGCAACGGAAAGATCGTGGCGGTGGGGACCACCAACACCGGCCAGCCGAAGGGCCAGATGCTCGTGGAGCAGTTCACGCGGGCGGGGGAGCCCGACTCGACGTTCGGCGGCGGGGACGGCCGGACGCTGGTGGGGTTCGCCTCGAGCGGCCACCCGCGCGACGACCTTGCCTCCGACATGAAGGTTCAGACCGACGGGAAGATCGTGGTCGGCGGGCTCTCGGCCGGCGCGGACGAGGAGTTCGCCGTGGCCCGGCTGAACGCGAACGGCACCCTCGACTCCACGTTCCACGGCGGCGGCGTGCTCACCGGGTTCACGAAGGGCGCCCAGTCGACCGGACTCGCGATCAACAACCAGACGCACAAGATCGTCCTGGTCGGGATCGAGTTCACCTCGGGATCGTCGAGCTCGCCCGACGCAATGCTTGCCGCGCGGTATCTCGGGACCTGAGCGACCTTCCTGTTCCTGCGCCGTCCGGGGGGAGAGAATCGGGCGGATGCAGCAGGGACCGTGGGCGAGGAAGGCGGCCCGCCGCCGCACGGGGTTGCACACCCTGATGGCGGTGGTCTTCCTGGCGCTGGCCGCCGGCGCCGGGTACCTCGTGATCGTCCAGGTCCCGAAGTGGCTGAAGGGCCCGGACGTCGCGGCGCCGGCGACGCCCAGCCCCTCGGTCTCGACGCTCGACCCGATCCCGGGCTGCCAGTCGCCGGGGTTCCCCGACTTCCGTTCGCTCGGAACGGTGGCCTGGGTGCAGTCGGGGCAGCTCGACGTGGTGGACCTGCCGACCTGCCGGCAGAAGACGCTGGTCCCGACCGGGGCCGACCAGCCGGTCCGGTTCAGCCCGGACGGACAGTGGATCGCGTACGGGGCGCTCTCGTACGTCAAGGCGTCCGGCGGCAAGGCGACGAGGGTCGACGACGCCACGCACACGTGGGCCTGGTCCCCGGCCGGTGACCGGGTGGCGTACGTGAACCGGGACGGCGCCGTCGATGTGGTGCAGCCGCGCGGGAAGCCGAAGCTCGTGTTCTCGCCGGGCAACGGCCGGGTCGGCCACGTCGCCTGGAGCCCTGACGGGACGAAGCTCGCCGTCGACATGCAGGACCGGATCGTCGTCGTGGACCTCCACAACTTCATCGCGAAGACGGTGTTCTCGACGAGCGGGCCGGGCCCGGAGGTCGCGGTCTGGACCCCCGACTCGAAGTGGGTGCTGTTCTGGGCGAAGCCGCTCGGGCAGTCGGCCGGGAGGGTGGCCGGTCGGGCCCTGAACGTCGTCCCGGCGGGCGGGGGCGACTGGCGGAACGTGTTCGAGTCGATGCTGCCGTACCAGGACTTCCTGGGGGACTGCGGGGGCGATCTCGCCCTCACCGGCGGCGGCAAGGCCCTGGTGAGCGAGGGCAAGCAGATCCTCGTGACCGGGCCCCCCGACTGGAGCTTCCACAACGTGACGCAGGACTACCTCCGGAGCTGGCTGTGGCCGGCATGCTCGCCGGACGCGAAGTGGATGGCCGTGGTCTCCACGGCCAACCGCGCGGAATCGAGCTTCGGGGGCAGCGTCCGGCCGCTCTGGCTGCTGAAGCTCGGCACCACGAAGCGAACCCGGGTCGACCCGCCGGAGTTCGGCGCCTACGAGACGCCGCGGTGGGCGCCCGATGGGCGAACCGTGCTCGTGGTGTTCCGCAAGGAGAACGACTGGAACTCGCCCGGCTCGCTCACGCTGATGGAGTTCGACCCGGCCACGGGCAAGAACCTCCAGGTGGCCGACCTGGGCATCGACATCGGGTCGGCGCCGGGGGCGG
>DATLUW010000446.1:0-2045 GCA_035577825.1 Actinomycetota bacterium
CGTGCCGCGCACGTACGCGCGCACCGTCTACGGCAGCGCGACCGGCGCGGGGCTCGCGCAGGTCTACGGCCTCGGCACGTCGCGCTTCCTGGCCGACAACGACCAGCCCGACCAGCTCGTGCTCAGCCTCTACGGGATGCTCGGCGCCTCGATGACTCCGAACACGTTCGTCTCGGGCGAGGCGGCGACGGTCGCTCCGCTGCGCGGCGCCTCGTACCGGTCGATGTACATGCCGCCGAACACGGCCAGCAACTCGGCGTTCCTGGAGACGCTGCGCCTGATGCTCGTCCACGAGCGGCGTGACCTGGACGGCACGCCCGTCGGCCTCGACCTGGCGTTCGCGACGCCGCGCCCGTGGCTCGGCGACGGGAAGACGATCGCGGTGCAGGCGGCGCCCACCAGCTTCGGGGCGCTGACGTACTCGCTGACCCGCACCGGCAACCGCGTCACCGGCACCGTCGAGATTCCCTCGCGGCGGCCGGCGCGGACGGTGCGGCTCAGGCTGCGTCTGCCGCATGGGCTGAAGCTCGGCGCGGTCCGGGTGGACGGTCGGCGCGCCGCGATCGACCGCCCTACCGGCACGATCGACCTCACCGGCCGGCGCGGCATCCTCGGGATCGTGGCGACGGTGCGCAGGTGAAGGCACGCCTCGCGGCGCTCGCCGCGTCCTCCCGGCTCCGGCACACTGACGCGATGGACGTGCTCGGAGTCGCCCTGCAGGCGATGACCACGGGGTTCCTGATCGGCGGAGCCGCCCGGTTCGCCGTGCCCGGCCCCGACCCGATGCCGTTCTGGCTGACCGTCCTGATCGGCCTGGGCGGCTCGGCGACCGGGACGGCGATTGCGAGTGCGATCTTCGGGACGAGCCACACCTTCGACAGCTCGGGCCACGCGTTCGTGACGCTGATTCTCGCCGTAGGCTTCGCCGCAGGGCTCGTCGCCGCCTACCGAATCCTCATCCAGAAACGGCCTCTGACCGGCCCCGAGGCGCGGCGCTTCCCGCACCGCGGCTGGGGGATCGCGAAAATGCGCGCGCGCTTGCGCCGGATAGGCGTCGATCCTGACCGGCTCAGCTCGGAGGGCCGCGACTCCGTGCCCCCGCGCGAGCTGTCACAGGACGAGGTGGTCGAGGAGCTCGAGAGGCTGCGTGCACAGCGCGAATCCGGCGCGATCAGCGCGGAGGAGTACGACGCTGCGCGCCAGCGGCTGCGGCGCTACTGAGCTCGACTAGGCTCCGCGCATGCCGTCGGCCGACCAGATCGCGCACGCGGAGGACGGCCGCAGGCTCATGTTCACGGAATGGGGGGACCCGGGCGGCTATCCCGTGTTCCTGCTGCACGGCACCCCCGGCTCACGGTTCGGGCGCCACCACGACGAGAGTGCGTACGCCGAGGCCGGAGCGCGGGTGGTCACCTACGACCGGCCCGGGTACGGCGGCTCGGACCGGCATGCGGGGAGACGGGTCGTGGACTGCACCCCCGACGTGGCGGCCGTCGCCGACAGGCTCGGGATCGACACGTTCGCCGTGACCGGCGCCTCGGGCGGCGGGCCCCATGCACTCGCAGTCGCCGCGCGTCTCCCCGAGCGTGTGAGCCGGGCCGTCTGCGCGGTCTCGCCCGCCCCGTACGACTTGGCGGACTTCGACTGGCTCGAAGGCATGGATCCCCTCAATGTTCGGGAGCTGGAGTGGGCGCTGCAGGGAGAGGAGGTGCTCGCCCGCGAGCTCCGGCGGGAGTCGGCGAATGTGCTGAAGCGGATCGAGGAGGATCCGGCGAAGATTCTCGGCGACGACTGGGGACTCTCCGAGTCCGACCGGCGCGAGCTGGCCCGCACCGAACGTCACGGCGTCATCCGCGAACAGTTCACGGAGGCGTTCCGGACCGGTGTCTGGGGCTGGGTAGACGACGACCTCTGCATGCTGAAGCCCTGGGGTTTCGACGTCGGCGAGATTCGCGTCCCCACACGGGTCGTCTACGGCTCGACGGACGTCCTCGTGCCGGCACGACACGGCGAATGGCTCGCCCGTCACGTGCCGCGGGCCGAAG
>DATLUW010000447.1:0-10910 GCA_035577825.1 Actinomycetota bacterium
GCTGCTCCGCCGCCCCGACGACGCGCCCGAGTTCAGCGAGGAAGAGCTCGAACGCCTGCAAGCCGGCCACCTCGCCCACCTCGCCAAGTACCGCGCCACCGGCGCCATCGCGGCAGCCGGCCCCTTCTCCAACCAGTCCGACCCCCGCCTCCGCGGCATCGAGCTCTGGACGCTCCCGGTCGACGAAGTCCGCCAACGCTGCGAGGAAGACCCCTCGGTTCAGGCCGGCCGCCTGGAGAAGCACGTCATGCGCTGGTGGTTCCGCGAATCCGACCTCCCGATCGAACCCGGTCCGGTGGCCGGCGCCTGAGCATGGCGGGCGGTCGGCGACTCAGTTCGTCCTCGACGCAACCGGATGGTCAGGCAGCGCCGTCGCGACGGGCCCGTCGATAGCTCGCGCTGATGGTCGAGAGCGCCTCCGTGCGCCCGACGAAGCCCTGGACGTCCGGGTGCACGTCCTCCAGGTCCTTGTACACGGTGAAGAAGTGCTCGATCTCGCGCCGAACGGCCATCGGAACGTCGTCCAGGTCGCGCAGGTCCGCCCAGACCGGATCGCGGAGCGGAACACACAGGATCTTCTCGTCGGGACCGTCCTGGTCCGACATTCGCAGCATCGCCACCGGGCGGGCCCGGATCCGGCACCCCGGGAACGTTGGGGCTCCGGTCAGCACCAGCGCGTCGAGCGGGTCGTCGTCGCGCCCCAGCGTCCCCTCGATGAAGCCGTACTCTGCCGGGTAGGCGACCGAGGCGAACAGCGTCCGGTCCAGCACGACGCCGCCCGCGTCGGGATCGAACTCGTACTTGTTGCGCTCCCCCTTGGCGATCTCGACGAACACCATGACGTGGTCGTCGCCCGGAGCCGATCCGGCCTTCGGCATCGCGTCAGATCCCGACGGCCGCGGCGAGACCCCCATCGCCCAGCCCCGCGGCCTCGTCGCGCGCGGCCTCCCAGTACCGGCGTAGCCGGGAGGCGAATCGGCCGGGCTTCTCCGCGAAGAGCCGCCGGCCGAGCGGTACGGCCTCGGCGAGGAGATCCACCCGTCGCCTCGTCGCCAGCTCGCTCAGGAATCGGGCGTCGTCCGGCGTCCAGCGACCATCCGCTTCCTCCTCCAGGGTGGCCTGCAGGACGACCAGATCGTGTTCGTCGCCGAGCAGATCGCTGAGGGAGTGGGCCATCTTCGCCGTCCGCTTGAGCACCGGCGGCCATGCCTGCCGCAGCAGGCGCAGGTGGTACCAGTGATCCTTGACGCGCTTGCGCCAGGCGTGAACGGTTTCCCCGCTCGGATCATCCAGGGCGTCCTCGAACGAGGACCGTCCCCGCCGATACTCCCGGCGCAGGCGGGCGTCGATGAACTCCCATCCGTGTTCGCCCCACGGCCCACGGGCGACCAGCGCCGTCACCCGGCGCATGCGTTCGGCGGCCTGCAGCGGGAGCTGTTCCTCCCGGGCCCGGCGGATGACGCTTCCGCCGCGCTCATCGAGGGCCCGCTTGACCCGGTCGAACGATTCAGCTCCCGCGTGCTCCGGGAACGTGTTCCTCAGCTGATCGACGGTGCTCACGAGCACCTGGGCGTCGCGCACCTCCGAGACGGACCGGCCGATGTCCCGAAGCTCCGAGTTCGCCCGGCCGTACAGCGAACCGATCGACGGGCGGGCCAGCCGCAGTGCGGCTCGGCTCTTCTTGATGGACTTGCGAGCCTCGTGGACGGCCTCTGTCCAATCGATCTCCGAAGCGTGTTCCAACCGGCCGGCGGCGTCTCGCATCTCTTCCATCAGCACGCGCCTGATCCCGGGCCCGAGCGGCTCCTGCGGTTCCAGCTCGAATGCCATACAGCAAACCTTCCCCGTGTCGCGAGCCTGAATCTCTTCATCGCGGGGAATGGCCACGTGCGAAAGGGGCCTGGCGAAGCCCGGCCCCTTTCGCGGGAAGCGCGCGGTGATCTTCACTCCCGGCCATGCACGACCCGGGCCAGGTCCGGCCCCGTTCCGGTCACGACCTGGCCGGAGTACGTTCGCGAGATCGAGGCTTGGGCGCCGACCACGGCGAGATCGGGACCGGTTCCGCTCACCGAGGTCGAGCCGTCCCTGCCGGCGAACTCAGATTGTTCGGCCACGTTCACGAGCCCCGGGCCGGTGCCGCTGACCTGCGACTCGCGGTACATGTTCGTGATCTGGGACTGTTCGGCCAACTGGACCAGGCCCGGGCCGGTGCCCGTGACGATCCGCGAAGCCTTGGACTGCTCGGCCACCTCGACCAGCCCCGGCCCGGTGCCGGTCACGATGTGGTTCGAGGACGCACGAGGCGTGGTCGCGGTCGACCGGTCGCCGTCCGTCGCCTCCACATGGGACGAACCGCTTAGCACCCGCGGAAGGACGACCGCAGCACCGACCGCGATGGCCGCCGCCAGCGCCACCATCGCCCACCGCCCTGCTCGCGCCGGCGTCCGGAGGATCCGCTCCGTCTGTGCGCTCATTGGTGCCCCCTTTCCTCGCCGGCTGCGTCCCTCGCAGCCGTCCGTTCGACCGTAGGGGCGTCGGAACAGCGAGAAACCACGGAAACCCATGGACATCCGGGGGTTCGACCGTGGAACCGTCGAGCGGGGACTACGAACCCTCGCGAAGCTTCGCGGCGAGCTCCGTCCTGGATCGGACGCCGAGCTTCCGATAGATCCTCGAGAGGTTCCACTCGATCGTGTTCACGCTCATGAACAGGGCATCCGCGGCCTCGCGGTTCGTGCGGCCCTCCGCGACGAGGGCGGCCACCCGCTCCTCGGTCGGCGTGAGGTCGAACGGTCCCGCGGTCCGAACCGCCCCGCGGCGCGCCTCGCGGCTCGCCTGTTCGGCCCAGGGGCGCGCCCCGAGCTCGGCGTAGATCGCGAGCGCACGCTCGAACGCGGCGCGGGATTCGGCCTTGAGCTTGGCGCGTCGCAGGACCTGGCCCTGGCAGTACAGGGTGCGCGCCAGGGCGAAGGGCTCCGGCACCCGCTCGTGATGGGCCAGTGCCACCCGGAGCGACTCGAGCGCGCCTTCCATATCCCCGCGCGCCGCCAGCAGCAGGCCCCGGCACCGGGCGCCGGTCGCGAGCGCCCACGCCCGATCCAGCCGCGCCGCCCGTTCCTCGAACCGATCGAGCACCGCCTCCGCCCCGTCGAGGTCGCCGAGCGCAACGAGTGCCTCGACCTGGTCCGGCACGAAGCGGAACAGCGCCGGCTCCTCGACGCCCATCGACTCCGCCATGTCCGATGCGGTGGCCAGATGACTGCTCGCGCCCGCGAGGTTCCCCTCGAACAGGTCGAGAAAGCCAAGGACGGACAGGTGCAGGACCCCGGCGATGACGTGCGCCATGCGCTCGGCGATCGCCATCCCCTCCGTCGCGGCCGCTCGAGCCTCCTCGGCGCGGCCGCTCTGTGCGTCCACGAGTGCCTGCGCGTACAGTCCGAGCGTCCGGTAATGGGCGGTCTCGCCGATCTGGATCGTGCCCTCGAGGGATCGGCGCGCGTGATCGCGCGCTGCGCCCCACCTCCCGGCCCAGCACTCGAGCTCGGCAAGGTGGTAGTGGATGGCAGGGATCGGAGCCTCCCGCCCTCGCTCGACGGCCTGGGCGAGCATGGCCTGGAAGACCGAACGCGACTCGTCGAGCTCGTCGGTGTACTTGAGCAGCTGCCCCAGCACGTAGGAGGGTCGGATCAGGTCCAGGACCCAGTGGTCCTCCGAGACACGCTCGAGCTCCAGCGCCCGCTCCAGGAGGTCGCGCCGGAAGCCTCTCCCGAGCGCGAACTCACAGAACGCCAGGAACTGGAGCGCCTCAGAGATGAGGTCCGGATCGCCGCCCGCCTCGGCGAGCTCGAGCGCGGTGCGGGCATGAACGAGGGCCGCCGGGAGTCTGCCGGTGAACAGCTCGGCGTAGCCCATCGCCTGTTCGATCCGGCCTCGCAGGCCCGGATCCGCGCCCGCTTCGTCGAGCGCGCGGGCATGCAGCTCCCTCGCCCGGTTCCAGCTCCCGGTGTTCGACCCGGTGAGCCCGAGGAACAGGAACGCGCGGGCCCGCAGCGGCCCGGGGGGAGCCTCCTCGACGGCGCGCTCCACCAGCGTCCTCCCGTGGGGTGAGTCGCCCGCGGCCACGTGGTGCTTCGCCGCTTCGAGGGTCCGTTCCATTCGCTCAGCGAAACGTTCGGCCGGCGACATGCGGACGGCCATCTCGCAGAGCTCCGCGGCAGCGTCGGGTGCGCCCCGCGAACGCGCCGCGCGCGCCCCCTCGTCGAGCGCCGAGGCGACCGCCGGGTCCGGACCGTCGGCGGCGAGCGCCAGGTGCCGGGCCCGCTCCTCCGCGTCGGTCGCCACCCCGGCGAGCAGGCGGTGGACGTCGCGCAGCCGCCCCGGCGCGGCATCCGCGAGGATCGCCGAGCAGAAGACCGGATGCGAGAACCGAACCCGCTCGCCGTCGATCTCGACCAGCCCCGCGCCCACTGCATGAGGGAGCATCCCGGCCGGCCCGCGCGCATCCGAGGCGGACTCGAGCGCGGCGACCGTCGCCGAGGACATCGCTGCCAGCACCAGGAGCGTATCGCGCTCGTCCTCCGGGACGGCGGCGACCCGGCCGCGGAGGAGCCCGAGCAGCGTGCCAGGGACGGGGAGCGGCTGCCCCGGCGCAGGCTCGTCGCCTCGAAGGAGCGCCCGGGCGATCTCGAGTGCGTAGAACGGATTCCCGCCGGACGCCTCGTGGATCCGCTGGACCGTGGGAAGGCGGAACTCGGCGCCCAGCCGGTCGCGAAGCACCGAACCCAACGCGGCCGGGTCGAGCGGCCCGACGCCCTGCCGGAACCGTCGGTGGTCGGGGATCGCCCGATCGAGGCCGAGCGGGGCCGGCGCGTCGTCCTCCGCCCGGATCGTCGCGAGCACGCCGACCGGCTCCGACTCGAGGCGCCGAAATGCGAACTCCAGCACCCGCGCCGTCGACGCGTCCAGCCACTGGACGTCGTCGACGGCGATGACGACGGGGCCGGAAGCCGCGACGAACCGCAGCATCGCGAGCACCGCCAGGGAGACGGCCCGGCTGTCCGGGGGTACCTCCCCCGGGTCGACCCTGAGCAGGGCCACGTCGAGGGCCCTCGCCTGCGGAGGCGGAAGGCCCGCATCGACCTCGTCCACCAGGCGGCCGAGGAGGTCGCCGAGTGCCGCGAACGAGAGCGTCGTCTCCGACTCGACCGGCTGGGCGACGAGGACGGTCGAGCCCCGCGCCCTGGCCGCCGCCGCTCCCGCGTTCCACAGGGTCGTCTTGCCGGCCCCCGGAGCGCCGGTGAAGACGAGCGCGGACGGCCCCTCGGGCAGCGCGTCGAGGAACACGCCGACGACCTCGAGCTCGTCGTTCCGGCCGAAGACGTTCGTCGACGGGGCGCCCATAGCGAGGCAAGCTTGCCATCGGTCACGCTGCGAGCAAAGCCGGGCTCACCCTCCGGGTCTTCGTCGCCTCAGGACTTCGTGACGTCCGCGACGCCGGCGTTCGATCTTGCGATGAGGTCGGCGGCGTTCAGGTGGACGTTCACGCCTCTTGCTCCACCGCCGATCGCCACTCGGTCGAGCCGTTCGACGCTGGCGTCGGCGATCACGGGCCATGACGTTGTCGCGCCGAACGGCGTGATCGCGCCGCGTTCGTAGCCGGTGGCAGCCTTCGCCTCCTCCTGGTCGGGAAGCGAGAGGCGGCGCACGCCGAGGTGCGCGCGGAGCTTCGGCCAGTCGATCTCGCGACCGCCGGGAACCAGGACGAACACGTAGTCGTTCTCGCCGCGGCGGATGACGATCGTTCGAAGGAGTGAACCCGGGTCGATGCCCTGCAGGCGCGCTGACTCCTCGACACTCGAGGGGCGGTCGGTCTGCACGGTCGTGAACGCCACGCCCAGGGCCCGGAGAGCACGGATCGCCGGCGTGTCGGGTTCGTTCGGGGACGAGGACATTCGGGCGGGCAGCGTACCGTCGGGAACGGCGTTTGCCGACTTCACCCGCACCAAGGAAGCTCTCAGGTGGCTCCAAGGTTCGATTCCTAGGGTCCCTTGAGTGAACTCACAGGGGACGGGAGACATGCAGGCGATGACGGAGGAGCAGGCGGACGGCAGGGTCACCGGCCAGCGCGTGCTGGTGGTCGACGACGAGGCGAGCATCACCGACCTCGTGGCGACGGTCCTGCGGTACGAGGGGTTCGAGGTCGAGGTCGCCGGGAACGGCTGGGACGCGCTGCGGAAGGCGCAGGCGTTCACGCCGGAGCTCGTGATCCTCGACCTGATGCTGCCCGACCACGACGGGTTCGAGATCCACCGGCGCCTCCGCGACCGCGGCGTCGACGCGCCGGTCATCTTCCTCACCGCCCGCGACGCGACCGAGGACAAGGTCCACGGACTCACGATCGGCGGCGACGACTACGTCACGAAGCCGTTCAGCCTGGAGGAGCTCGTGGCGCGGATCCGCGCGGTGCTGCGGCGCTCGACCGGCGGCCGGCGCGACGAGACACCGAGCCGGCTGCGGTTCGAGGACCTCGAGATGGACGAGGACTCGCACGAGGTCCGCCGAGGCGAACGCGTCGTCGAACTCCGCCCGACCGAGTACAACCTGCTGCGGTTCCTGCTGCTGAACCCGCGCCGGGTGCTCTCGAAGCAGCAGATCCTCGACCACGTCTGGCACTACGACTTCGGCGGCGAGTCGAACGTCGTCGAGACCTACATCTCGTACCTGCGCAAGAAGATCGACGCGGTCGAACCGCCGCTCATCCACACCGTTCGCGGCGTGGGCTACGTGCTCAAGCTGCCGTCGTCATGAGGTTCTCGCTCCGAACCCGGATCCTCGCCGGCACCCTGGTGCTGGTGGCGCTCGGCCTCGCCGTCGCCGGGTTCGTGACGTACGGGCTCCTGCGCAAGTCGCTGTACGACCGGATGGACAGCGAGCTCGCCGCGGCGCAGGGACCCGTGCACGACGTCCTGCAGCACGCGCTCGGCGGCGACGACTCGTTTGGGACCGGCGGCCCTCCTGGCCCAGATGGCGGCCCGGGTACGGCCGAGCTGCCGTCCGGGGCCTACGCCGCCCTGTACCGCGACTCCGGAGCCAAGGTCGTCGACCACTCGTTCACCTACGACGGCACCGGATCGAAACCCGACATCCCACTCGACATGGTTCGGTCGGTGGCGGACGGCACGCTCCCCAACCAGCTCCTGTCGGTGCCCGCGGTTGGCACCGGGCCAGGGTTCCGTTCGAGCATCTACCGCGTCGGCATCGACGGCACGCCGAACGGTGCTGTCGTCGTCGGGATCCCCCTCAGCGAGGTGAACCAGACCCTTCACAAGCTCGTCACGATCGAGCTCGCGGTGGTCGGCGGCGTCCTGCTCGCACTCGGCCTGCTCTCCTGGTGGCTCGTCCGACTGGGGCTGCGGCCGCTCGACCGGATGGCCGTGACCGCCGGTTCGATCGCGGCCGGCGACCTGTCGAAGCGGGTCCAGCCGGCCGACGACACCACCGAGGTCGGCAAGCTCGGCACCGCGCTCAACACCATGCTCGGTCAGATCGAGACCTCGTTCGAGGAACAGCGCGCGAGCGAGGCCCGGCTGCGGCGGTTCGTCGCCGACGCGTCGCACGAGCTCCGAACCCCGCTCACGTCGATCCGCGGCTATGCCGAGCTGTTCCGCCGCGGCGCGGCGGATCGACCCGAGGACCTGGAACGGGCCATGCGCCGCATCGAGGACGAGGGTGCGCGCATGGGCTTGCTCGTCGACGACCTGCTGCTGCTCGCCCGGCTCGACCAGGGCCGTCCGCTCGAGCGAAAGCCCGTCGACCTCACCGCGCTGGTGACCGACGCGGCCGACGACCTCCGCGCCGCCGACCCCGACCGGCCGGTCACACTGGACGCGCAGCCGGAGGTCGGCGTCACCGGTGATGAGCCCCGCTTGCGCCAGGTCGTCGCGAACGTGCTCGACAACGCCCGCAGCCACACGCCTGCCGGGACGCCGGTCGACATCCGGCTCCGGGCAACGAACGGCACGGCGACCCTCGAAGTCTCGGACGACGGGCCCGGGATGACCGCCGAGGAGCAGGAGCGCGTGTTCGAACGCTTCTACCGCGGCGATCCCTCGCGGTCGCGCGAGAGCGGGGGCACCGGCCTCGGCCTGTCGATCGCCGCGGCCATCATCCAGGCCCACGGCGGCACGATCGGCGTCCGGAACACGGACGGCGACGGGGCGACGTTCCGCATCACACTCCCGCTGCTCGACTCGCCCACGCAGCCGGCGGCCCAAGAGCCCGCGCCGCCGCTCGACGAGCCCGTCGACGTGTCGTTCCCGGACCCCGAAGCCACCAGAACGGGTCCAGCCACTTCTTCGTAAGCCTTCAGGAAGGTCTCGGGGAACGTTGAGGTTTGGAGGGGAGGATGAATCTCGCCGATTCGGGTCGACCGAACGGGGCGATTCGCCGAGGAAGATGGATGATGGAGGCACCGGGTGCCTCCGGAAGAGGACGAGATGGCGAACCACGACGACGAATTCGAACGCGAGCCCGAGCCGAAGCCGGCCGGGAGCGAGACCGACCCCGCAGCCGAAGCGCCGACCGACCCGAACATGGGCCGCGGCGAGACCGGCGGCTTTCACGCGGCGGGCTGGACCGACGAGCGGAGCCAGGCAGCGATCCGGCACCCATCGGTGACCGCCCGCGGCACCGGCCAGGACGACGCCCGCCCCGCGGAGCCCGGGCGCGGCGACTCGCGGGTCGACGACTGGTTCTGGTGGACGGACGGCGAGCAGCAGCGGCCGGTCCACCAGGTTCCGCCGCGGCCGGACGTCCAGCCGCAGCCGCAGGTCGTGTGGGGCCCGCCCCCCACCACCTCGCTCCCCCCGCTGGCCCCGCCGCGGTACGCGCAGGGCGACCCGCGGTACGCGCAGGGCGACCCCTGGAGCGCCCGAGAGGAGTGGTCGAGTGGTCCGCGTCACGCCGCGCGCAAGGGTCGCGGCGGCGCGATCGTGGCCGCGATGCTCGCGTCGGCGGTCCTGATCGCCTCGGGCGTCGGCATCGGCTGGGGCCTGTCCCAGTCGAACGGCGGCAGCTCGAACGCCGCCAACCCGCCCGTGGTCACCGGCCCCGGCGTCACCAACCCCAACGGCGGCGGCTCGTTCGGGAACCCGAACGGCGGCTCGCTCGGCAACGGCGGCACCGACAACGGGAACACCGGCAACGGCAGCACCGGCGACGGCAGCTCGAGCACCAACCAGGTCGTGAACACCGTCCTGCCCTCGCTCGTCGTGATCAAGACGGAGCTCGGCAGCGGCGCGCCCGGCCAGGGCGCCATCGGCGCGGCGGCCGGCACTGGCATGATCCTCACCTCGGACGGCCAGGTCCTCACCAACAACCACGTGATCCGGGGCTCGACCAGCATCGAGGTGACGACGAGCGACGGCCACACGTACAACGCGACGGTCGTCGGGGCGGACCCGGCCGACGACGTCGCGATGCTCCAGCTCGACGGCGCGTCCGGCCTCCCGACCATCAAGACCGACACCTCGGACGTCTCCAAGGGCACCTCGGTCATCGCGATCGGCAACGCGTACGGCCAGGGCACGCCGTCGGCGACCACCGGTTCGGTGACGGACGTCGAGCAGTCGATCACGGCCGGCGACCCGGGCAGCCCGCCCGAGCGTCTGCACGGCCTGATCCAGACGAACGCTCCCATCGCCCCCGGCGACTCGGGCGGCGCGCTCGTCGACACGCAGGGCGAGGTCCTCGGGATGATCACCGCGGCGACACAGACCTCGGCGTTCTCCAAGACCTCGACCGAGGGCTACGCGATCACGATCGGCGACGCGCTGAACATCATCGGGCAGATCCGGTCGGGCTCGCAGACGGGCGACATCGTGTACGGCCGTCCCGGCCTCATGGGCGTGCAGCTCCGCAACCTGAGCGCGGCCGCGGCCTCCCGGCTCGGGCTGTCGACGAACGGCGGCGCCTACGTGATCCAGGTCGTGCCGAACACGCCGGCCTCCAACGCGGGCATGACCGACGGTTCGGTGATCACGGCCATCGACGGCCACTCGATCACCTCGGCCGCCGACGTCAGCGACGTCATGCACCAGACGAAGCCCGGACAGTCCATCTCGGTCACCTGGGTCGACACCAGCGGCCCGCACACGGCCTCGATGGAGCTCATCACCGCTCCGGCCGTCTAGACCCGAACAGCACCATCACCTGTCCCCGGCCGGGGTGCGCGATCACGACGGCGGTCGCCCCCGGCCTGGGGCACGGCCGCCCGCCGGCCGGCCACGCACGATCTTTCGTAGGGGGGGTTCGCGAGGCGTGCGTGCGCCCGGCCGGCCGGGCGGCCACCAATTTCGTTCCGAAGCCGAAGCCCGTCCGCCTCCCGACCGAGGCGGGCGGGCTGCTACTTCTTCCTGGGCTTCGGCTGCTTCGCCGGCAGCTCCTCCGCCCACTCGACCGAACGGCGCGCCCATTCGCGGACCCGGTCGGGCTCACCGCGCCAGGCCTCCGGCAGCACGACGTACTCCTTCATGGGCCTCCCGGGCATCGGCGAGAACGGCGACCCGCCCTGTTCGGTGAGCCTCGCCCGTTCGTCCTCGGGAAGCCGGACGAACACGTCGGGCCCGTAGAGGCCCATGAACAGGTTCCCGTTCACGAACGCCGCCGAGTTGCCGAACATCGGCCGGAGCGTGACGTCCGGGTGGTCGGGGACGACGGACTCGAAGAACGCCTTCGACTCCTCGTCGGGCTTGGGGATGGACGGCATCTGGCTCGGACTCATCGTGCCTCCCGCGGGCGGCCGGATCGGGTGACCTTAGCGCGGCGCGATCGGGTTCGGGTCGCCGAGCCGCGCGTGCAGGGGCGGGCCGCGGTTGGCGTACGCTCGGGCCTCGGATCGGCAGAGACGGGGG